>NZ_JBXKJL010000250.1:0-11009 GCF_056994735.1 Geomonas sp. | reverse complement strand
AAGGGATCTTTCGCCTCGGTCAGAGTACCGGTTCCTTTGCCCTTTTCTTCAACTCCGCGATGGTTGCCGCATAGTCGGGGGTGTTGAATACGGCGCTGCCGGCCACGAAGACGTCGGCTCCCGCGTGGGCTATACGGGCGATATTATCGGTCTTCACTCCGCCGTCAACCTCCAGCTCCGCCTCGACACCACGCTTGTCCATCATGGCGCGCAGGGCCTGGATCTTGGGGATGCAGGCCTCAATGAAGGATTGCCCGCCGAAGCCCGGGTTCACGGTCATCAGCAGCACGAGGTCCAGGTCTTCGAGGATGTAATCGAGAACGCTCAAAGGGGTCGCGGGGTTGAGGGAGACACCGGCTTTCTTGCCGAACGACTTGATCAGCTGGATGGTGCGGTGGAGGTGAACGGTTGCCTCGGCGTGAACCACGATGATGTCCGCCCCCGCCTCGGCAAAGGACGGGATGTACTTGTCCGGGTCCGCTATCATGAGGTGGACGTCAAGGGGAAGCTTGGTGACCCGCCGCGCAGCCTCGACGATCAGCGGACCGATGGTGATGTTGGGGACGAAATGGCCGTCCATGACGTCGATATGGACGTAGTCGGCTCCCCCGGCCTCGATGGCTGCGATCTCTTCGCCCAGCCGTGAAAAGTCTGCTGACAGGATGGATGGGGCTATCTTTTTCATGGGTTCTCCTACTGGATTTTCTTGAGCCGCGCCGCAAAGAAACCGTCCATCCCGTCTCTATGGGGCCAACTTCTGAAGAAACCGCGCTCGGTGATTAGGGCGGCGTATGACGGGAAGAGCGGGCGCAGGTCCTCGATCTCGAACTCCGGGTGCCTTACCAGGAAGCGATAGATGACCTCTTCGTTCTCCTGCAAGGTCGTGGAGCAGGTGGCATAGAGGAGCGTGCCGTTCGGCTCGAGATATTCCGACAGGTTCTCGAGGATGGCGAACTGGGTGGCCGCCAGTTGCGGCAGATCCGCCTGCGACTTCCACCACTTCCCCTCCGGGTTACGCCTGATCACCCCCAGACCGGAGCAGGGAGCATCGACCAGAATGCGATGGAAGGTCACGTCGGCGATGGCGTTCGACGGGGCGGTGGCATCCATGGAGAAGGTCCTGACGGACTTGATGCCGAGCCGGTCGCAGGTCTCGTTGATCAGCCGCAGCTTCTTCTGGCTCACGTCGCAGGCGAAGATCTCGCCGCTGTCCCCCATCAGCTGTGCTATCTGGGTGGTCTTCCCGCCCGGTGCGGCGCAGGCATCGAGCACCCGCTCCCCTTTCTCGGGCGCCAGGAATAGCGGGGCCAACTGCGACGACTCGTCCTGGACGGTGAAGAGCCCCTCCCGGAAGGAGGGGAGCCTGGTTATCGCCCCGGACTGATTCAGCCGGATACCATCGGGCGACCAGGCGGTCTCGCCGCAGGTGACACCTTCCCCGGCCAGGCGCGCCATCAGTTCCTGACGTGAAATGCGCAGGGTGTTGGTCCTTACCGTCAAAGGCGGCGGCTCCGCCATGGCAGCGGCAAGGGCCTCGGCATCGTCAACACCCAACTGGTCGCACCACTGGGCAGCCAGCCAGGCAGGGTGAGAATAGCGAGCCGCCAGATACTGGGCGGGATCTGTATCGCGGTTCGGATAGCTTATCTTGTCACGGCCCCGGTCGGCATTGCGCAGGATGGCGTTGATGAAGCCGGAAGCCCTCGGCGCCAACTCCTTGGCCAGATTGACCGTTTCGTTGACGGCTGCGGAGATGGGAACCCGGTCCAGGAAAAAGGCCTGATAGAGGCCCAGCCGAAGCAGCAGCCGCACGAAAAGCTCGAGCTTCTCGGGCCTCTGCTTCGAGAACTGCCCCATGATATGATCCAGGGTCCCCTGCCGGCGCAGCACGCCGTAGACCAGCTCGGTGAGCAGGCCCCGGTCCGCCCCCTGGATCATTCCCTTACTCAGCTCGTGGTCAATCAGGATGTCCGCGAACGATCTCTCTTTTTCAATGCGAAGCAAAATATCGAAGGCTGCACGGCGCGGATTTTTGGTCGACAAGGGGACTTCCTCTTAAAGAGCGGGGATCTGTGTGAAACTTTTTCATTATAAGCATTTCGCCCAAAACTGCAAGCTGATAGGGCACTTGACATGACTAAAAGCGGGGCTAACCTTAAGCTTGTCGCATACCAATGAGCCGGAGGTTGCCATGATACCATGGGAAACGGAAATGGCTAAGGCGCTTGCAAGGGGAAAGGCCGAGCACAAGGAGATCCTGGTCGAGTTCTACAGCCCCGAATGCATCGGCTGCAATCAGATGGACGCGGTCACCTTTCCGGACCAGGCGGTGGAGAACTTCATCATCGACAGGATGGTCCCCCTCCACGCTCCGGCCGGCACCAGCACCCTTTCCGCCGACTTCCGGGTGGTCTGGACCCCGACCCTGATGATCCTGGACTTTTATGGCAGGGAACATCAGCGGACAGTCGGCTTCCTCCCTCCCGACGAGATGGTCCCCTACCTGCTCCTGGGGATAGGGAAGACCGCGCTGGACCGCGGAATACACAACGAGGCGGTGCTGCAATTCAACACCCTGCTCAACGGTTACCCGCAGAGCGCGGCTGCTCCGGAGGCGGTTTACCTGCGTGGGGTGTCGCGCTACAAGTCGAGCCAGTCGGCCACGGCACTGAAGGACATCCTTCAGCAGCTGCAGAAAGAGTACCCGCAAAGCGAATGGACCAAGAGGGCGGAGCCGTTCAGCCGACTCTAGCGCAGAAATGAGGACAAGATCTTTTCATTCGGGGGGCGGCACGTTGCCGCCCCCTTTCTGCTTCCCCCACAGGCTTATAAGCTTCAAGTGTGCGTGCTTCGACAGGCTCAGCACGAACGGTACAGATGCTTCGACAGGCTCAGCACGAACGTTCCGGACGGCTTCGCCACCAATGCCCCTCTCACCTTCCCGGGATTCGATATCAACCCCGTTCCCCCTGGGCTTGTCGAAGGGTTGGCCCTGAGCTTGTCGAAGCGTTCACCCTGAGCTTGCCGAAGGGTTGACAGGAGCTATGGAGGCACCATTTGGAAGTCCTGTGGGGTTTGCTCATCTTTTCCCTGACGGCGCTAGCCATCCTTTCGGCCGGGCACGCCCTGGTCAACAAAAGGGATCCCCGCTCGGCACTCGGCTGGATCGTGACCTGCTTGGCAGTCCCCCTGGTCGGCCCCCTCTCCTACTGGGGCCTCGGAGTCAACAGGATCTACAGCAGGGCCCGGCGCTGGCACAGGAAGGCCAGCCACCCACCCCGAAAGCGCCTTGACGTCTCCGCCCCCCTCCCCGCCGAACTCTCCTACCTCGCCGAACTGCGGAGCCTTTCGGACCGGGTCGTCAGCAGGGGCCTCCGCCCCGGCAATCTCATCACCCCTCTGGAAAACGGCGAGGAGGCATATCCCGCCATGCTCGCCGCCATAGCCAAGGCCACCTCCTCCGTCCACCTCTGCACCTATATCTTCGATGGCGACGATACCGGCAAGCGCTTCATCCAGGCACTGGCCCGGGCGGCGGACCGGGGGGTCGAGGTAAGGGTGATCGTGGACAGCCTGGGGGAGAAATACTCGAGGCCTACGGCGAGGGAGCTTCTCAAGGGCTCGGCGGTCCAGTTCCGCAGGTTTCTGCCACTTAGGCCCGGCGGCTACCTGAACCTACGGAACCACCGGAAGATCCTGGTGGTGGACGGGATGGTGGGATTCACCGGCGGGATGAACATCGGCGGAAGGCACATGGTGTCGGGCCGCCCTCCGGTGGTGAAGGATCTGCACTTCCAGGTCATGGGCCCGGTGGTGGCCGACCTGCAGCGGACATTCCTGGATGACTGGTGCTTTGCCAAAAGGGAGCAGTTACCCGGGGACCGGTTCTTTCCAGCTCTGCCGGAGCTTGGGACTGCCTTGGCGCGTGCGGTGAGCGACGGCCCGGACAAGGACTTCAGGAAGCTGCACTGGATCATACTGGGCGCGCTTTCCTGTGCCAGGACGCGGGTAGTGATCGTCACCCCGTACTTCATCCCCGACCGGCCGTTGGTCGCGGCGCTGGTGACCGCTGCGCTGCGGGGAGTAGAGATCACCCTGGTGCTCCCGGATGTCAACAATCTCCCCTTCGTCCACTGGGCCAGCCGCTCTTATCTTTGGGAATTGCTGCAGCAGGGGGTGAGGATCTTTGCCCAGCCCGCCCCGTTCGTGCATACCAAGTTCATGGTTATCGATCGGAGCTGGAGCCTGATCGGCAGTGCCAATCTGGATCCCAGAAGCTTGAGGCTCAATTTCGAGTTCGACGTCGAAGTCTACGATCTAGCTTTTGCGGGAGTCCTGGAGAAGCGCTGCGCCGCTGCCTTGGCCGTCTCCAGAGAGGTCACTTTGGCCGAGGTGGACGGCCGCAGTCTTCCGGTGAAGATCCGGGACGCCGCGGCCAAGCTGTTCTCCCCCTACCTGTAGTCCACGCCCCTTCCTGGCCGTCTCATCCTGGTACAGCGACACCATGTTCTTGCCGAGCCGTTTGCTGCGGTACATGGCCTCGTCCGCCCTCATTATCACGCTTCTGAGATCGGGGCCATCGGCAGGGTACGAGGCGATGCCGGCGGAGAGGGTACATTCCACCTTGTGCCCCTCGAAGGTGAAGGGGCTGGTCGCCATGGCGCGCACGATCCGCTCCACCGCGGGCCGGATCTGCTCCTTGTCGTGCCCTTCATACATGACGATGAATTCGTCCCCCCCGAAACGCGCAGCGATGTCGCACTCCCTGGTGTTCTGGCCGATGATCCGCGCCGTCCACCGGATCAGCTCGGTCCCCGCCAGATGGCCATGCCTGTCGTTCACCTGCTTCAGGTTGTCCGCATCGATCATGCAGATGGCGAAGGGCTTGTCATAGCGCTTGGAGAGCTTCTCCTGCTGCAGGGCGAGATTTTCAAAGCTCCGCATGTTGTTGAGGTCGGTAAGGTCGTCGGTGAGGGAGAGCCTCTCCACCTCGGCCCGGACCGTCTGGGCCTCACCCGAAAGGAGGGCACCCAGGTGGGCTGTCAGCACGAAAGGGAAGAGCTCGACCACTCTTCCGATGAAAGGGACGCCGATAACCGGGGCCTGCGCGAAGGCCAGCACGATATAGGACGCTATCGAGACTCCCGCCATGCAGTAGGTGGTCTTTTTTCCCAAAGTAAGGGAGGTGGCGATAAGGATAAGGTAGATGACCGGGATGAAGGGGCTTCCGGTCTTCCCGGTGAACCAGCAGACGTCCACCACGAAAAGGAGGAGCAGAAAAAGGTCGAGAGCGCTCCTGCGGTGGCCCTCCTGGAGGAAGTAAGTGGCAACACTTCTGTAGCAGAAGAGAACGACACAAGAGACGGCCAGCATGATGGCACTGTCCGGGTCGATGGGGACAAGATTTACATGCAGCGCGACGAGGGCGAGCAGGAGCCCGCAGATCAGGCCGGTGATTCGGTCATAACCGGCATATTTGCTTTTTATGCCATCCCTCGTCCACGCATTTGATTCGATCATTACAGCCGCCTCGGATACAGTCCTGGCAGGGGAAGCCCACCGTAACTACTCTTCGGCGCGAGGCGGTCAAAGTTGATGGTCAAATAAAAAAAAGGAAGATAGGAGGCGAGGGAGCCGCAATAGACTCCGTAGCGGCGAGAGTCACGGCAGGAGCCACCGGAAGCGGGTTAATGCTACCTCCGCTTAAGGACGGTGCGGGCCGAGAAAGCGGTGACGAAGGTCATAAAGTTGATGATGACGATGGTGGCGCCGGTGGGGAGGTTCATGCTGAAAGAGAGGGTGATCCCGACGATGACAGTGCAGACCCCGATGCAGGCGGCGGCGACAATGGCGGTCTTGAAGCCCTTGGAGAGCTGGAGTGCGGTGGCAGCAGGGAGGATCAGTAGCGCCGAAATCAGCATGATGCCGACCACCTTCATGGCCAGCACCACGGTCAGTGCCGTGAGGAGGACCAGGATGGCGTTGATCCTGTCGGTGTCGATGCCGGAGGCCTTGGCCAGTTCCTCATCGAAGGTGCTGGCGAAGAGGTCATTGTAGAAGATGATGACCCCGGTAATGACGATGGAGAAGAGGACGGCCGCGATGGCCAGCTCGCTGCGGCTTATGGAGAGGATGTTACCGAAAAGGTAGCTGAAGAGGTCGACGTTGAAACCTCCGGCCACGCTGGCCAGCATGACCCCAGTGGCTATGCCCAGGGCCGAAACGATGCCTATCGCCGCATCCCCGTAGATCCGTGCCCGTTGGGCGAGCTTGAGTATTCCCATGGCGCAGGCCAGCACGATGGGGATGATGGCGAGGGTCATGTAAAAGGAATAGAGCCGGAAAAACAGCGCGATGGCGACGCTGCCGAAGGTGACATGGGCGAGGCCGTCGCCGATCAGCGAGAGCCGGCGCAGCACCAGGAAGATTCCCAGCACCGAGCAGAGGATGGCGATCAAGGATCCGCCGATCAGCGCCCTCTGCATGAAACTGTAACTGAGCATTTCTGCTATCTGCATGTGTTCCTCTTGAAGGCAGAGACCCAGGGACTAGGGACTAGGGGCTAGCCTTTAGCCTTTAATGCCTATGACATACGAGATGCTGGCCGTGAACGCCGAAGAATCCTGTCATCTCGGGGGAGTTGCAGAATTCGTCGAAGCTCCCGTAGAAGACGACCTCCTTGTCCAGATAAAGGAGGTGGGACGCGTACTTCCCGATGGTGGCGGTGTCGTGAGTGACCAGCAGCACCGTGGCCTTCCGCTCGCGGTTCATCTCGAAGATAAGCTTGTAAAAACTCTCGCGTGTCTCAGGGTCGAGCGCCGTGGTCGGCTCGTCCATGACCAGCAGTTCCGGATCGTTGACCAGTGCCCTAGCCAGCAACACGCGCTGCCTCAGGCCGCCCGACAACTCCCCGATCATGGCGCCTCTGATGTGGGAGATCCCCATCCACTCCATGGTCCGGTCCACCGCGTCGCTGTCCTCACGGTTGAAACGCTTCGGAAAGTTCTTTCCCGCAAGTCTTCCCAAGCGGACGACCTCGTCGACCGTAGCAGGGAAGTGCGGGTTGAAGAACTGCAACCCTTGGGGCAGATATCCGATCCGTTTCCACTCCTTGAATCCATCGCGAGGCGTCCCGAGCAGGTTGATCTCCCCCCGGGTCGGGGAGAGGAGGCCGAGAATCAGCTTGACCAGCGTGCTTTTCCCGGAGCCGTTGGGCCCGCAAATGCCTATATAGTCTCCTGCGTTGACGCTGAAGGAAATGTCCTTCAGTACCTCGACACCATGGTAGCCCGCGCAGAGATTTTTCACCGTGAGTGCATTGCTCATGACAGTCCTATTTGACGTCTCCCCTCTCACCGGCGCAGCCGCCGCAAAGCCCGTTCAGCTGCAGGATGTGAGAGAGAACCTTCCCGCCGTTTTTCTGAGTCACTTCCCGCTCAAGCGCCTCGATTCCGCAGGAGGGGATGTCCTCGACCTTGCGGCAGGAGAGGCAGACGAAGTGATGATGGTGTTCCCGGTTGCGGCAGAAATAGTAATAGAGCTGCCGGTTTGGATGGATCACCTTGGAGATGACGCCGCTGGCGGCGAGTTCCTCGAGGTTGCGGTACACGGTGGGAAGTCCCAGCCTGTCGAACCGCTCGCGCAGCCGCTTCCAGAGCTCTTCAGGACTGGCATAGGCCGCCTCGCCGTCGAGCATGTCGAGGATGGCCAGCCTCTTCGGAGTGGCCTTCATCCCTGCTTCCCTGAGAGCCAAGGCGTGACGTTCGTCCATGCACGCTCCTAAATGGAAATGATTTCGTTTTAGGATAGCCACACCGGCAGCAAAGTCAAGGTTAATTCCTATTGTTGTAGCTGGGGGACTGCCGGGGTTATTGGTCATATAACCCAGACGGTCGGGGCTATAACGTACGTGACAGGGCCACCAGATCCTTGAACAGACCATTACCGCCTGTTTTAATTAGAGTTTGGATTCACGGCTGAAGGTGTGAAAAGATTGGCTTTTCACTTGCATTAAGAAGTCGCTGCAGCAGACTTGTAATTGACTTCAATTATAGGGACGGCCACCTATGCAAAACGAGACGTGCAACTACAAGGATTACTTTCACCCGGGGCAGCGGGCAACGGTCGAGATGTCGATAGAAGGCGGGAAAGTATTCAACGACGGAGCCGTCGTCACTGCCGTAGAAGACAACCAGATCTCACTGCGACTTTCGTCCGACAACCTACCGGAGGGAGCAATGCTGCACCCTGAGACATCGCTGGTAGTGAGGATCGGGGGAAGCGGCTTCGGCTATAGCTGCAGGTTGGTGGTCAACGAAGCCCCCGGCGAGGAGCTCCTTGCAGGTTTTGCGGGCCCCGTCGTCCCGGAGGATACCAGGGAGTACTTCCGGCTCGGGACCGAGATACCGGTGGTGCTTTTCAATGTCACTGCCGGAACTGCGGAGGAGAACGGCTTTGGGGGATTAAGGTCTGCGGGACCGAGCAGCCTCCCGCGCATCGTGAATATCAGCGGAGGCGGGCTGCGTACCGAGACGGAAATGGCCATGACCATCGGCGACATCGTCTATGCAACGTTCCACCTCCCCCTGCCCGAGCCGAAGGTCGTCCCGGTCGTGGCACAGGTGGTTCACACGAAACTGGGGAAGGAGGGGGATGGCACCCCCGTCAGCGCGGGCCTCACCTTCATGCACATAAATGAAAGGGACCGCGACTCCATCGTGCGCTACGTCTGCAGCGAGGAGATCAAGAGGATCAAGCTCAGCAGAAAAGAGCTGGCGGCAGCTCGAGTATAAGGTTCACACGCAGGCGCGGCTATTCGCGGGCCAGACGCCGCGCCCACCGCAACATCACGTTCCTTCCAGAATTCCCTTCAGGTTTTCCAAAAGCATCTCGTTCTCTTCCCTCAGCCGGACCGCCACCCTGAAAAACCGACCGTCGAGCCCTTCGAAGTTGGCACAGTCCCGGATCAGTATCCCCTTCTGCATCAGTCCAGCACGCAGTTCAGCCGCGCTTGGTCCGGTCTTCACTTCCACCAGGAGGTAGTTCGCCCGGGACGGGAAAACGTGTAGGGCGGGAATCGTCGACAGCCCTCCGGCCAGGGATTCCCGCTCGATCGCCACATACTCCCTGGTGCGTTGGCAGTACTCTTCATCAATCAACGATGCTATTCCGGCAACCTGGGCGGCAGTGTTGACACTCCAGGGATCCTGGAGGGAGGATATCGATCCTATCGTCGCGGGATTCCCGATCGCGTATCCGAGCCGAAGGCCCGGTATGGCGAAGAATTTGGTCATCGAACGCAGCAGCAGGGCACGTGGGAACTCGCGCACCAGGCGCTTCGCCGATTCAGCCTCGCAGAAGTCGATGAAGGCTTCGTCGAGGACCAGGAAGGTTCCGGTATCACGGCAGAGCTCGATAACGCCTTCTATTTGGGCCTTGGGAATGAGGGAGCCGGAGGGATTACCCGGATTGCAGATGAATAGAAGATCGTATCCTTCCGCCAACTTTTCCTGCAGCGCCGTCAGTGACAGCGCGAATCCATCATCACTCTTCAAGGTGAAGTAATCGATCAGCCATCCCGCCTTCTCAAGCGCGAGTGCGTATTCGGCAAATGCAGGCGCCACGACCAGCGCCCTCTTCCCTGCCACCACCCGCGGCAGCAGGTGGATGAGTTCGGTCGACCCGTTGGCCACCGCAATGTCGCGGGGACTTACGCCGTGGTAGCAGGCGAGAGATTCCTTCAGTTCGGCAGCACCCTTGTCGGGATAATGGAGCAGGCGGTCAATGGATCCCGCAAGCGCGCCAGGGACTCCCGGCGCCATACCGAGGGGATTTATGCTGGCGGAGAAGTCCACGATCCTCTCGGGGGGAATACCAAGGGACCTGGCAATGGCAAAAACATTGCCTCCATGTTCGTGGGCTGTCGACATCGGCACCTTTCCAGTTGAGGCCATAGAAACGGATCGTACTTCTATTCCCTGGTCATGCTGTTCTTTGAACGTACGGCTATTCCCTGGTCATGCTGTTCTTTGAACGTACGGAGAAGCTAGCGTCCCCCCTTGTGAAAGCGCGTGTAACGTCCCCCCCTTGTCAAAGGGGGGACAGGGGGGATTTGCTTTTGGCGTCCTCTCGGGAACTTATCCCGATTTCAGCGTCACCCTAACCACCAGCCAAGAAACCACCAGCAGCACCTCGCTGCAATACATCAGCCGCACCACCCCTTTATACGCAGCAACGGAAAGCGGCACAGCCGGATCGCCAATGGTCGGCTTTTCGACTATCCTGCCGAAATAGCGGTTGGTGCCGCCGAGTCTCACGCCCAAAGCACCCGCAGCAGCCGCTTCAGGAAAGCCGCTGTTGGGAGAGTTGTGGTTGCGGCAGTCCCTGCGCATGATGCGCCAGGCGCCGGGGCCGCTCAGGGCACAGACGGGCGCGGCGAGGACCATCAGCAATCCTGTCAGCCGGGCCGGGATAAAGTTCACGAGGTCGTCAAACCGCGCCGAGGCCCAGCCGAACTCCAGGTAGCGCTCGTTCTTGTATCCCACCATCGAGTCGAGGGTGTTGGCCGCCTTGTAGGCAAGGGCAAGGGCGGGGCCTCCCAGCATCAGGTAGAAAAGCGGGGCGATGACACCGTCGCCTGTGTTTTCCGCTACCGTCTCGACGGCCCCCCTCACAATCTCAGGCTCATCAAGCTCCGCTGTTTCCCGCCCGACAATCCACGAAAGCGCGACTCGCGCCCCCTCAAGATCGCCATTCCGGAGCGCCTTCGTCACCTTGGCCGATTCCACGTGCAGCGACCGTGCGGCCAGGGAAACCCATCCGAGGTACAGGGACACGACCAATCCAGCCTGAGGCGAAACCGCGCAAGCGGCCTTGATAAGGAGGGCAGCAACACCGTAGGTCAGCCCCACCGTCGTCACCAGGAGAACAATGCCGCCGAGACGGAGGTCCTTGAAGACGCGACGAAGGATGCTCTCCAGAAAAGAGACCAGCCTCCCGATGGCCATGAC
>NZ_JBXKJL010000249.1:0-15910 GCF_056994735.1 Geomonas sp. | reverse complement strand
GCATCCAAGGACAAAAAGGTGGACCAACTCGCCGATATTGTCTCCCTGCTGGTTCAGCAGCGCGCCGCGATGACCGCTCAAATGGAAAAGATGCAGAGACATACCATGACCGCCGTACCGTACAGCCACGGTCCAGCCTCACCGCCGCCACCCGATCTCAACTCTATGGATAACGATGAAGATGACTCGGTTGACATCGACGATACTGACACGGGGTACGATGGCGAAGAGTGAATATGTCACCGAAGAGTGGAGGCGATTGGATCTGGAATGGAGAAGATGTAGGAGAAAGAGGTCGCATAAAAGGCATAAAAGGCAAAACTAAACACAAATTAACAAAACACAAATTAATAAGAAGGCTGGTTGGATCTGGTGAGTTATCACGCCGTCCAACCAGCCTTTTTTTGTACTAATTAGCGCGAGATTGTCATCCCCGAATGCCCTTATTATCGGGGATCCAGATTTCACGTCGTTTAGGAGCTGGATTCCCGATCAGAATCGCTTCGGGAATGACAGTTTTGGAAGCTGGCGGAAGATTGGTACTAATCGAGGTCAGGGCTAGATGCTTTATAGACAGACGTATGACCTAATGTGGTATTTCCGGCGGTACTTCCGGTTGACCCTAATGCCTTCCCTGCATTTTCCCCCGTGGGTTGTGGAGGAAGTTGGCCCCTTGCTTGAGGAGGGCGGTCATCCCCTTGGTCGGCAGCGGCCTGCTGAAGTAGTAGCCTTGCGCCTCCTCGCTTCCTTCAGCCTGAAGCCAGGCGAGCTGAGAAGCGTTCTCGACGCCTTCAGCAATGACCTTGAGCTGCATGCTGCGTCCTATGCTGATGACGGCGCGCACGACTGCGGCGTTGTCGGCATCTGCCGCGATATTGTGGATGAATGATTGGTCGATCTTCAACTTGTCAACCGGGAGCTTCTTCAGATAGCTCAGACTGGAATAGCCGGTGCCGAAGTCATCGATGGAAAGCTGAAGGCCGAGAGCCTTCATGGCCGCCATGCTGCCGAGTACCTTCTGGGGATCGCTCATGATGGTTGCTTCCGTGAGTTCAAGCTCAAGGCATTCGGGGGCGATCCCGGTCTCCAGGAGGGCCGCTTCGATGGTGTCTTCGAAATCGCGGTGCTGGAAGAAGCTCGCTGAGAGGTTCACGGCGACAGAAATGGGACCGATGCCCTGCTGCTGCCACTGCTGAATCTGCCTGGAGACGGTGTGGATGATCCATTTGCTGATAGGGGTAAGGAGGCCGCTCTCCTCGGCGATGGTGATGAAATGCTCGGGGAGGATCAATCCTCTGCTAGGATGCTGCCAGCGGATCAGGGCCTCCATTCCGCTGAATTTGCCGCTGACCAGGTCGACCTTTGGCTGGTAGTGAAGCACGAACTCGTTTTGCTCCAGTGCCCGGCGCAACTCAACCTCGATGGCGAACCGCTCATGGGCCTGTTCATTCAGCTTGTGGGTAAAGAACTCGAAATTGCTCCCACCCGATTTCTTTGCGTGATACATCGCGATGTCGGCATTTTTCAGCAGCGCCAGGCAATCCTTCCCGTCGTCCGGATAGATGCTGATTCCGATGCTGGTGTTGACGGCCACGTTGCTTTCTTCGACAGAGAAGCCGGAGTTGATGATCTTCTCGGCCACCACCGTGGTCTCGGCCACCCCGCAATCCCATAGCACGATGACAAACTCGTCGCCACCCAGCCTGGAAACGACATCGCAGGACCGGGTACAGTCGCTCAAACGCCTGGCGACTGACTGGAGCAGCCTGTCGCCAACATCGTGCCCCAAGGTGTCATTTATCTGCTTGAAACCGTCGATGTCAAGGAAGAGCACCGCCACGCTGCGTTTGGCCTTCTGCGCCACGGCCAGGACCTGCTCGATGCGGGCATACAGCGTGCTGCGATTGGGGAGCTTGGTGAGCGGGTCGTGGTGGGCCAGGAAAAAGATATTTTCCTCGGCCTGTTTGATCTCGGTGATGTCCAGGATGAACCCGTCCAGACGCGAGATGGAGTGGGTGGTGCCGTTGCCGATGCGCTGTACCGCGCAGTTGTTGAGGATCCATCGCTCGGTCCCGTTCTTATGAACGATGCGATGGCGGACTGGCTCCTGATCATGCCCCGCGAAAATCTCGTTAAGGAAGTGCACGACCATTTCGCGGTCGTCCTGGTGGATCATGTTGAACCAGAGGAACGGGTCGTGGTAGTACTCCTCGGGAGAGTAGCCGGTGATGTCCAAGCATTTCGGGCTATGATAGATGGACTTTATCGCCCCGTCGTCAAAACGGACGCTGTAGACGTATTCATTGATGTTGCTGACGATGGTGCGGCACTGCTCCTCGCTTTTCTGGAGCGCCTCTTCCGCCTGCTTCCTCACGGTTATGTCACGGATGTTGTACTGGATCACCTTGGTCTGGTAGACCTGATAGGCCGTGCTCATGACCTCGACTGCCAACTGCCGCCCGTCATTCGTGGTCAGTGGCAGGTCCTCGTGATGGATGAAGTCTTTTCGTAAAAGGCTGTCGAAGTGGGGGCGGTCGGCGGCGAAGGCGGCAAACATTGCCACTTCCCACAATTTCTTGCCCAGCAGCCCCTCCCGCCTGGTCCCCAGCATTTCGACCAGGAAGGGGTTCACCTCGGTGATCTCGCCACTTTCGGCGTCAACGATCATGATGCCGTCTTTGGCCGTTTCGAAGAGGCGGCGATAGCGGGCTTCCGAAACCTGCAGGGCCTCCTCGTAGCGCTTCCGGTCGGTTATATCGAGTACCGCCAGCCGGTATTCCTGCCCGGACGTCGAGAGCGCAGCCTCCATCCGCACAAAAAGCGGCTCCCCATCCTTCTTCATCAGCGTGACCTCACATGCCCCTTTCGCTTGGCATGCGGCAATGTTTTCCAGAAAGGATTTGAAGGTCTGAGCCGTTTCCGGACATACCAGTTGGCCGAAGTTGTTCCCCAGCAGACCCTGGCGATCAGCACCGATGAGTTTGGCCCCGGTGAGGTTGACGGCCCGGATCACGCCGTCGCCGTCGAGGGTGAAATAGCCGACGGGTGCAGACTCGTACAGGTCGGCATATCTTCCCAGAGCCTTGGCGACTTCTTCGCATCCAGCGTGGACCCGATGCGTGGCCGAGGATGCCCCTTCCCTCAAGGTGTGGGGTCTCAGCTTTTCACGCTTCTGCTCTGCCCCCCGGCCTCTTGCCTCGGCTTCCAAAGGTACGGTATTGTCTGTGTCCATGATCTCCTCAGTAGAAAAATGAGCTTATAAATCAAGTCGATACAGAGTGGCGGATTTATGCTGCTCCTATACCTGTTCTTCTTGATGATGAAAATGATATCTCATTTCACGGAAAAGGTCATCACTGTTCTTTCAGTGCCAAAAGGTGCAGTCATAGCGGGAAGCCGGCCGCAGCCAATGACTGATTCATCACTCCTAATGTGCTGATTCTGCGAAAAAAAGAGTTCCGTTGTTGATCAATGCCTACTATAATGCGCCCGCTTTCGAAGGGACCTGTTTTGTACTGATTGATAATCTTCTTGCAGTTGGCTCATCCGCTACGGCACCTATTCATTCCCCAACCTCCCCCATCCCGGCCATACGCAGGACCCCGTGCATCTGAATTACGCAGCATCCCCGCAGGTGCCCCGACTCGGTCACTTCCCCTTTTCAGTTTGCCGGCAGCAGAGACGGGACCCTCGTTCACATAGGAGGAAAAAACGCCGCGTCGAGGCTCTCGCGCGGAAATTTTAATGCGGGCCACCTGGCCCGATAATGCAAGGAGGAAGTGGATGAAGATGAGAAGAATCTTGGCCGCTGCCGCTACCGTGATAGGTATGGCGGTAATTCCGGCTGTCTGCTTTGCCGCACCGCCTCAGCCGGGCGGCTACATGTCAGTTTTCCTGGGAGCCAGCGCCTTCCAGGACACCACCATAACCACCAGTGAGTTCAATCCCGTCTCCACCAAGGAAGCCCGGACGCAATTCGACCCCGGCATGAACATCGGCTGCACTGCCGGTTACGACTTCGGGTTCATGCGTCTGGAGGGGGAGATGTCCTACAGGAATGGAGAAATCACCTCGGTCAGCGAACCGACCTTCGGGACCAGGTATGTCAACACCGATGGCCACATAGGCGCCTTCGCGATGATGATGAACACCTTCTTCGACATCCACAACGACAGCCCGGTAACCCCGTACCTCGGGGGCGGCATGGGCTTTACCTCCGTCCACATCAGCAATACCAAGGGGGTCGACGCGCAATCGGGTGCCCTCAACTACCACATCTTCCGTTCCGATGACGCCGCCGCTTTTGCCTACCAGGTCGGCGGGGGTGTCGAGGTCGCCATGAACCGCCGTCTTTCCCTCGACCTTGGCTACCGCTATTTCGGCACCAGCAGGGTCAGCCTCAGCACGAACTGGCCGAACTCGACGGAGTTCAACCTCGCAAGTCACAACGGCTCTGTAGGGCTGAGGATCAAGTTCTAAACCGTCGATAACAGCGCCTTTGGCAGTTCGCGAGGGCGAGAGAGGATTTGAATGAGGATATGCAGGAATAAAATAGCCGTCCTGCTGTCGGCGGCAGGTTTGATAGCGACTCTTTGCGCTTGCGGAATCGGGAATGAAGGCGGCATAGCAGACACCGGGACTCAGCCGTCTCAACCGACTACCGTCACGGTGGCGACCGGAAGCCTGGCCGTTGATTCCTGGGGATATACGGGGGCAACTGCCGCCCAGTTGACGGCGCCGGCTAAAACCGAGGTCCTGGTGCAGGGGCGTACCCTGCTGGAGGACGCTGCCCATGCCGTGGTCTCCGGCACGGTCGGTACCAAGGTTGTTTACTCGGCGGATGTGACGACTCTTCCTTCGGCGGCCCAAGCCTCGGCTCCGGGGACCTTGGTGTCGTACCTGCAGATGCTGGTGGGAGAGGCGCGGGACGCCCAGCCCGGATTGTCCGCCAGCGTCGACGCCGGTTCCCTTGCCGCAGGGGAGTCCGTTACCGTTTACAGGTATGATTCCACGACCGGTAGATGGACCTCGCCGCAGAGCGCGGTGGTCGGCAGTACCGGCAAGATCAGCTTCACAGCCAGCCAACTCGCCCTTTACGGGGTCTTCCGCTAGCCAGGTAGAAGCGCGGCGTAGCCGGATGAATTGATAAAGAAGCGCGGAGAGGGGGATGGCAGCAGCCACCCCCTCTCCTTTTTTTGCCGCTGATTTCCGCCGCTGACCTTGATATCATTAAGAAATCGGTTGTTCATCAAGGACGACCGTACTAATATGCGTTTCCCCTATCTTCGGAGGGATGCGCACGAGAGAGAGGCGAGGTGTCTACCATGAGCGGCACCGTATTTGTGCAACCGGATACCGATGAGAACCGGGTCCTTTCGGAGAACGTGCATCCTGCCAGGTGGGTGAACCCGGAACCGTCCGGCCGCTACAACCTCGTCGTCATCGGGGGAGGTACGGCGGGCCTCGTCTGCGCCGCGGGAGCTGCCGGTCTTGGGGCCAAGGTGGCCCTGGTGGAAAAGCATCTCCTGGGGGGAGACTGCCTCAATGTCGGGTGCGTTCCGTCCAAGGGGGTGATCCGCGCTTCCCGGGCCGCTTTCGACGCCCGGTCGAGCGGTACCTTCGGTGTGACCGGTAGCAACGGAGTGGAGCCCGATTTTGCCATGGCCATGGAGCGGATGCGGCGGCTCCGGGCAACGATCAGCAAGCACGACTCCGCAGTGCGTTTCCGGGACGAGCTCGGCGTTGACGTCTACCTGGGGGAGGGGAGATTCACCGGGCCCGACACGGTCGAAGTCGATGGCCGGACCCTTTCCTTCGCCAAGGCGGCAATCTGCACGGGGGCTCGTGCCGCCGCTCCGCCGATACCGGGTCTTGCCGAAGTCGGCTATCTCACCAATGAGACCGTCTTCTCCCTGACCGAACTCCCTCCCCGCCTGGCAGTGGTCGGAGGGGGGCCGATCGGCTGTGAACTCGCCCAAGCTTTCGCCCGCTTTGGCAGCCGGGTCACGGTGATAGAGCGGGGCGCGCAGCTGCTGGGCCGGGAGGACGCCGACGCCGCAGCCATCCTCCAGCAGGTCTTCCTGCGTGAAGGAGTCGCCGTGGAACTCGGCGCCGGCATCACCGCAGTCGAGAGTCGCGGAGTCGTGAAACTCCTCCGCCTCGAGCGGGATGGTGCGGATCTGGAAATTGAGGCGGATGCCATCCTCGTCGCGACAGGGCGGGCGCCCAATGTCGAGGGTTTGGCGCTGGAGACGGCAGGGGTCGCCTATGACAGGGCCGGCGTCAGCGTCAACGACCTGCTGCAGACGTCCAACCCGCGCGTGTACGCGGCAGGCGATATCTGCTCTCCCCACAAATTCACCCATATGGCTGACGCCCAGGCGCGGACGGTGATAGCGAATGCGCTCTTCAAGAGGCGCCAGAAGAACTCCTCGCTGACCGTTCCCTGGTGCACCTACACCGATCCCGAGGTAGCTCACGTCGGCGTGTACGAGGGGGATGCCGCCGCGAAAGGTGTCGGGATCACCACCCTGACCGTGGCGTTATCGGAAGTCGACCGCGCGGTCCTTGATGGAGAGACCGAAGGGTTCGCCCGGGTTCACCTCCGGAAGGGGACGGACAGGGTCGTCGGCGCCACAATCGTGGCCAGACATGCCGGTGAGATGATGAACGAGATAACCCTCGCCATGACTTCCGGCCTGGGAATCTCCGCGATCGGGAGGACCGTTCACCCTTATCCGACCCAGGCCGAGGCGATCAAGAAGCTGGCGGATGCCTATAACCGCACCCGCCTCACCCCGACCGTCAAGAAGCTTATGTCGGCCTGGCTTTGGTGGCAGAGGAGGTGAGGGGAGGTACGGCCGGGACCGCTGCCCTCCTGAGCAGTATCCTGGTGAAGAGAATAAAGAAGAACCGGAGTCCGTTGAATGAATGTAAAAAAAATGCTCCTCTTGGTTGCCGCGGCACTGGCCGTGGCCGTCTTTTTCTACCTCGACCTCGGCCGTTATCTGACCCTGGACGCTCTGAAGGCCAACCGCCAGGCCCTGCTGGCCTACCATCAAGCCCACCCTGTCATCACCGTGGCTGTCTTCATGGCAATCTACATCGTCCAGACCGCGCTCTCTCTTCCGGGGGCGGCCATACTGTCGCTTGCCGCCGGGGCCGTCTTCGGCTCGGCCATGGGGACGGTGTATGCCGTGGCGGCGGCCACCGTTGGGGCCACCCTGGCCTTTTTGGTCACGAGGTACCTTCTGCGGGATCTCATCCTGGACCGTTTCGGCTCGAGGCTGGAGGGGCTTAATCGGGAGTTGCAGAGCCGCGGCCTCAACTACCTCCTCTTCCTCCGCCTGGTGCCCCTCTTCCCCTTTTTCCTGATAAATCTGGCTGCGGGGCTGACCAGGCTCCCCCTGGGGACCTTCGTGATCGGCACCCTGGCCGGCATCATCCCCGGTGGCTTCGTCTTCGTCAACGCCGGCGCCAGCCTGGCATCGGTGAACTCGCTGCGTGATGTCGCCTCCCCCCGCGTGCTGGGGGCCTTCGCGCTCCTGGGGCTTTTCGCCCTGATCCCCGCCCTTTACGGCAAGTTCAAGAAGGCCGGAGGTGAGGGGTCCCGCTGAGGTCCCCTCACCTCCGGCTGCTCCTCCCGTAGCGACCCCTCTCCGGATTCCCTTCCCCCACTTGGTCACCTGTCAGCGATCCGGTCACCCTTCCGGCGGCCCCGGCGCCACCCCTTTGACATCCTAAGAGTGTCGTTTACACTCTTTTCATTGATTGCCACCACGTCAGATCCAGAGCCCTCGCCATGTCAGAAGAAATACTTGCCACTTTCGAGGTCCGGCACCTGAGCATTCTCAATGAGAAAGGGGAGGTGGACGAGGCGCTCATGCCGCCGCTCTCCCCTGAGGAGATCGGGCGCATGTACGAGGCCATGGTGCTGACGCGAACCTTCGACGAGCGGGCGGTTGCCCTGCAGAGGGAGGGACGGCTCGGTACCTATCCGCCGGTCATGGGTCAGGAGGCCGCCCAGATCGGAAGCGCATTCGCCATCTCGCGGTCTGACTGGATTTTCCCTTCCTTCAGGGAGATGGGGGTGCACCTGACCCTCGGGTACCCGATCCCCCAGCTCCTCCAGTACTGGACCGGCGATGAGCGCGCCCAGAAGGCGCCGAAGGAGTTCAACATCTTCCCCTTCTGTGTCGCGGTGGGGAGCCAGATTCCCCATGCCGTCGGCGCCGCGCTCGCCGCCCGCTACCGCAATGACAACATCGCCGTCGTCACCTATTTCGGCGACGGCGCCACCTCGAAGGGAGACTTCCACGAGGGGATGAACATGGCGGGGGTCTTCCGCCTCCCCATGGTCTTCATCTGCCAGAACAACCAGTGGGCTATCTCCGTCCCCCTCAGAAATCAGACTGCCGCGGCCTCCCTGGCCCAGAAGGCGTTCGCCTACGGCTTCCGGGGAATCCAGGTAGACGGCAATGATGTCTTCGCCGTCTACCGCGCCACCTTGCTGGCCGCGGAGGAGGCAAGAAGCGGTGGCGGTCCCACCTTCATCGAGTGCCTCACCTACCGCATCGCCGATCATACCACTGCCGATGATGCCGGGCGCTACCGCTCCCCTGAAGAGGTGGCGAAGTGGCGGGAGAGGGACCCGATCCTGAGGCTGGAGCGCTACCTGCAGTCGCGGGGCCGGTGGAGTCCTGAGGCCGGGAGCGAGCTCAAGGCCCGCGTCACCGCCACCGTCGACCAGGCCGTGCAGGAGATGGAGGCGATACCGCCGCCGGCTGCGGCCGAGCTGTTCGAGGGGACCCTGGCGACGCTGACCCCGCGGCAGGAAGAGCAAAGGAAGGGGCGCTGACATGGCCGTTGTGAACATGGTGCAGGCGATCAACCAGGCCCTGGCCCTGGAGATGGCGCGCGATGACCGGGTCGTGCTGCTGGGAGAGGACGTCGGGAGGGACGGAGGGGTCTTCCGCGTCACCGAGGGGCTCCAGGAGCGTTTCGGAGAAGAGAGGGTGCTGGATACCCCCCTTTCCGAATCGGCCATAATGGGCGCAGCCATCGGCATGGCTGCCTACGGCCTTCGTCCGGTGCCGGAGATCCAGTTCATGGGTTTCACCTACTCCGCCTTCGAGCAGATCTTCGCCCATGCCGCGAGGCTCCGTTCCCGCTCGCGCGGGCGCTTCAGCTGCCCCATGGTGGTCAGGACCCCCTACGGCGGGGGGATCAAGGCACCCGAGCTGCATGAAGAAAGTTCCGAGGCCATCTTCTGCCAGATACCGGGGCTGAAGGTGGTGGTCCCTTCGGGGCCGTACCACGCCAAGGGGCTCCTGCTCGCCTCCCTGCGGGACCCTGATCCGGTCCTGTTCCTGGAGCCGACGCGGCTTTACCGGATGGTGAAGGAGGAGGTCCCCGAGGGGGATTATGTAGTCGAGCTTGGACGCGCGCGCAAGGCCCGCGAGGGGAGGGCGGTCACTGTCATCGCCTGGGGGAGCATGCTGGAGCGGGTCCTCAAGTCGGTGGACAGGTACGATGCGGAGGTGCTTGATCTCCTCACTGTCAATCCTCTTGATGTCGAGGCGGTGCTGGCCTCGGTGAAGAAGACCGGCAGGGTGGTGATCGTGCATGAGGCGGTGAGGACCTGCGGTCTCGGCGCGGAAATCGCGGCTACCATCGCCGAAGAGGCTATTCTTTACCTGCGCGCCCCCATCCTGAGGGTTACGGCCCCCGATGTGCCTGTCCCGCTGGCCAAGCTGATCGACCATTACCTCCCCTCGACTCAGCGGATACAGGCAGCGCTCGACCAGGTGCTTCAGTACTAAGGCAGCAAGGACCATAGAAGGTAGAACCGGTTTCAGAGAGGCCGCCATGTCCTTTGATTTCAAGCTCCCCGATCTGGGTGAAGGCATCGCCGAGGTAGAGTTGCGCAAATGGCTGGTGGCCGAAGGGGACCGGGTTTCCCAGCATCAGGCGCTGCTGGAGGTGGAGACGGACAAGGCTGTGGTGGAGGTTCCCTCCCCCCGCGCGGGCGTGATCTCCCGCTTCCATCGCCAGGAAGGGGAGACGGTCAAGGTCGGCGAGACGGTCCTCACCATCAATGACGCAGCCGAGCAGTCCCTGCAGCCCCCCCCGGGGGTGACAGAGCCCCAGCGGCGTCCTTCGGTCGGGATCGTCGGCTCGCTGCCGGAGGCGGAAGAGGAGGCACCTCATCCACCGCATGGGGATTTTGGCGGGCTTGCCACCCCGATGGTGAGGAGGCTGGCGAGGGAGAAGGGGGTAGATTTAAACGGCATCCGTGGCAGCGGCCCCCGTGGCTGCATAACTCCAGAAGACCTGGAGCGGGTGGCGACCCCGGCGCGGCCGCAGATGAAGGCCGGGACGAAGGGACAGCCGCAGCCGCGGATGGCGATGACGGCAACGGAGGAGCAGATCCCGCTACGGGGCCTGCGTCGCACCATCGCCCGCAACGTCGTCGCCTCCCAAAGAACCACAGCCTCCGTCACCAGCATGGAGGAGGCCGACATCACCGAGGTCTGGGAGATGCGGATGAGGGAGCAGGGGGAGGTCGAGGCCCGCGGAGCCCACCTGACCTTTCTTCCCTTTTTCATGAAGGCGTCGCAGCACGCCCTTCGCGAACATCCTCTGCTGAATGCCTCCATCGACGAGGCGGCCGAAATGATCATCGTGAAGAAGCACTATCACTTCGGGATCGCGGTCGATACGGCGGAGGGGCTGATGGTCCCGGTGATTCGCGATGTCGACAAGAAGAGCATCATCGAACTCGCGGAGGATATCCAGGAACTGGGGCGCAAGGCCCGGGAAAGGACCATCTCGCTGGAGGATCTCCGGGGAAGCAGCTTCACCATTACCAACTACGGGCACTTCGGCGGCACCTTCGCCACCCCCATCATCAACTGGCCCGATGTCGCCATCATGGGCTTTGGTCGCATCGTGGAGCGTCCCTGGGTCCATCGCGGCCAGATCGCCATCAGGAAGATCCTGCCTCTTTCGCTCACCTTTGACCACCGTGTCACCGACGGCGCCTATGCCGCCCGGTTCCTCGGCAGGGTCCTCCATTACCTGGAGGACCCCGGTTCGCTCCTCATCGAAGGGACCTGATGCCCAAACGCTCGGTAAAATGTCCGCACTGCGGCGGCCTCATCTACGCCGGTGAATCGAAGTGCCCGCGGTGCGGCGCCCCCCGCCCCGGCCTGTGGTCGAGGGCCACGGACTGGAGCGGCATTGACCCCAACGGTGAATGGCTCATCAAGGTCATCATCGCGGTAAACGTCATTTTCTATCTCCTGTCACTGCTCCTTAGCAAGCATCGCGGCTTCGGCATGAATCCGCTGAGTTTCCTCTCTCCCGACCAGTTGAGCCTTCTGCTGCTCGGCGCGACCGGAACCGTCCCGGTATTCGAGCTACACCGCTGGTGGACCCTGATCTCGGCGAACTACCTGCACGGCGGGCTCCTGCACATTCTCTTCAACATGATGGCGTTGCGCCAGATCGGGCCATGGGTCAGTTCCGAGTTCGGCCCCAGCCGGATGTTCGCCATCTATACCCTCGGCGGCGTCTGCGGGTACCTCGTCTCCTGCTTTGCCAGCGTCGGCTTCACCATCGGCGCCTCTGCCTCGGTCTGCGCCTTGATCGGCGCCCTCTTCTACTTCGGCAAGAGCCGTGGCGGGCAGTACGGCGCAGCGGTTTCCAAGGAGGTAAGCGGCTGGTTGATCAGCCTGGTCATCTTCGGCCTGGTCATGCCGGGCATCAACAACTGGGGGCACGGGGGCGGGGTGGTGGGCGGCGTCGTGGTGGCCAAGGTCCTCGGATACGGCGAGCGGCGTCGGGAGGGGAGCTGGCACCGCCTGCTGGCGCTACTTTGCGTCTTGGTCACCGTGCTGATCCTGATTTTCGCGGGGCTGACTGCCTTCGCGGGCCGTCGCTGATTCTGCTGTTGCGCCTACTCCCCGTGAGATACGCCTCTCTCTGCTGCAGATCCTATCCTCCAGCATCGCCTCCCGCTACGGGTCTCGTATACCGTACCCTAGATATCCTCACCCTGTGGCACCTTCCCCCACCCCTGCCCCCCTCCCTCCAGGGGAGGGGGATGATGGCGATCCCCGCAAGGCTCAATGGTTCTGAAAGATCCTCACGCCGTGGCCTCTTCCCCCACCCCTAGCCCTTCTCTCCAGGGTGGGGGATGATGCGGTTCTCCTGATGATCAGCGTGAGGCGGCATGATGAGAAAGCCTTACATTTAACAGGTTTAACTCGATCTGCCTTGCTTTCTGCAACTTCATTCCGGTATCGTAGCAACAAAAATTTTGTGACGGGAGAGTAGATGAGCGTCCATGAAGTGAATCACCCGCTGGTAAAGCACAAGATCGGTCTGATGAGGGAGGCGGGGATCAGCACGAAGAAGTTCCGGGAGCTGACCGCTGAGGTGGCCTGCCTGCTGGCTTACGAGGCCAGCAAGGACTTCGACCTTGAAGAAAAGGAGATCGACGGCTGGGACGGAAACCGCGTCACGATCCAGCAGATCAAGGGGAAAAAGGTGACCGTGGTTCCGATCCTGCGGGCCGGGATCGGCATGCTGGACGGTGTCCTCGGCATGATCCCCAACGCCAAGGTCAGCGTCGTCGGTCTGGCCAGGAATGAGGAGACCCTTGAAGCGCATGCCTACTTCGAGCGCTTCGTGGGACTCCTTGGAGAACGGCTGGCGCTTATCATAGACCCGATGCTGGCCACCGGCGGGTCGATCGCCGCCACCATAGAGATGTTGAAGAAGTCGGGCTGCCTCCAGATCCGCGTCCTGTCGCTGGTTGCTGCGCCGGAGGGGCTGGAGAGGCTCAGTATGGCCTATCCCGAGGTCGATATCTACGTCGCCTCCATAGACGATCACCTGAACGAGCATGGCTACATCATCCCCGGTCTGGGAGACGCAGGGGACAAGATCTTCGGGACGAAGTAACTGCCGATCGCTGGCACATCCCCACGTCGACCCTCCCGTTGCCGCCGACAACTCCAAACGAGGTTTCAATGAATGAAGTAGCCGAACCGGTATGGCGCCAGGCGCTGTCCGGTGCCCAGATATTGTTTGTCGCCTTCGGCGCCTTGGTGCTGGTCCCCATCCTTACCGGGCTTAACCCGAGCATGGCCCTTCTCGGTTCGGGCCTTGGCACCATCATCTTTCAGCTGACGACGAGGCGGCAGGTCCCGATCTTCCTGGGATCATCCTTCGCCTTCATCGCGCCCATCATCTACAGTACCCAGACCTGGGGGCTTCCCTCCACCCTGTGCGGTCTCTTCGCCGCGGGCTTTGTCTACCTCCTCCTCTCCCTGGTCATCCGGCTGAAAGGGGTGCAGTTCATCCACCGGATCACCCCGCCGGTCGTGGTCGGCCCGATCATCATGGTGATCGGTCTGGGGCTCGCCGGTGTCGCGGTTAACATGGCCATGGGAAAAACCGGGGATGGCAAGGCTGTGCTGGTGGGGTACGACACCGCCCTGATCGTGGCCGGGGTATCGCTGGCCACGACCGCGACCGTTGCCACACGGGCGAAGGGGATCTTCCGGCTGGTCCCGGTAATCTCCGGGGTCGCGGTCGGCTACCTCCTCTCCATCTGCCTCGGTCTCGTTGATTTCTCGAAGATCGCGGCCGCACCCTGGATCGAGCTTCCTCACTTCGTGAAGCCCGAGTGGAACTTCGCCGCGGTCCTCTTCATGATTCCGGTGGCCCTGGCTCCGGCCATCGAGCACGTGGGGGACATCGTCGCCATCGGTGCGGTCACCGGCAAGGATTACACCGACGAGCCGGGGTTGCACCGGACCATGCTGGGTGACGGCCTGGCCGTCTGTTGCGCTGCCCTGATAGGCGGCCCTCCCGTCACCACCTACGCCGAGGTCACCGGCGCTGTCATGATCACCCGCTGTTACAACCCGGTCATCATGACCTGGGCGGCCGGTTTCGCCGTCCTGATGGCCTTCTTCGGGAAGTTCAACGCGATCCTGCAGTCCATCCCGGTTCCGGTGATGGGCGGGATCATGATGCTGCTCTTCGGCAGCATCGCTGCCGTAGGCCTCAACACGCTGATCCATGCCCGGGTCGACATGCATCGGCCCCGCAACCTGATCATCGTCTCGCTGGTGCTGGTCTTCGGGATCGGCGGGCTGAGCATCAACTTCGCCGGCCAGCATCTGCATGGCGTGAGCCTGTGCGGGATCGCGGCGATCCTGCTGAACTTGCTGCTGCCTCAGGGGGAGACGGAGAAACCTGGGGAAACCGCGGCGTCAGGGGCTTCAATCGCGGACGCCGCTGCGCCGGCCGGGGGCGAATAGCTTTCGCGCCGCGTGCAGTTTAGCTGGATACTGTCCCCACCCGGCTTCCTCCTGACGGGAGGTACACCGCCTCCCTGATCGTCTAGTGGAAGGGCGGCTCGGTCCTTTTGGCTGAGCCGCCCTTCGCTGTTCCAGCACTGGCAGCCGCTTCCGGTATGCGCTGAGCAGCTTCGGGCAGTCCCCACTCCCTTCTGGCAAATCCCGCAGCCATTTCATCCGGGTAGCCAAGCCACCCCTTGCAAGGCTCCCAAGCCCCCTTCGAAGAACCGTTCCCGGTCTCCATCGAATTCATGCCCCCTTCGTCTGCGCCGATAGCGATCGGGCCGGCAGATTGCCAAGCCGACAAGGGGCGATATAATCGTATTCGACTTGACTTTGGAGGAGCAGCTAATGAAGGGAAATCTTTAGCTTTCTCAATTTTGACAAGGAACCCTGCTGACGGCCATCTAGGCCATTACCGCAAAAGGAGGTTATTCATGAAGGGGAACGAGAGGGTCATTGAGCAGCTTAACGTACGACTTGCCGAGGAGTTGACCGCGACAAATCAGTACATGGTCCACGCCGAGATGTGTGAAAACTGGGGGTACAGCAAACTCCACTCCTTGATCCGGGCAAGGGCCATTACCGAGATGAAGCATGCGGAAAAGCTGATCGAGCGGATCATATTCCTCGAAGGACGCCCCATCGTCAGCAGGCTCGACCCCGTCCACATCGGCGGTGAAGTCCCGAAGATGCACCAGTTCGATCACGCCTCGGAGGAGACGGCGATCAAGGGATACAACGATAGCATCCGTATCGCTGCCGAGTTGGGCGACAACGGAACCAAGGAGCTGCTGGAAGCGATCCTGGAGGCCGAGGAGCAGCACATAGACGACATAGAGGCCCAGCTGGACCAGATATCGCAACTAGGCGTGCAGCTGTATCTGTCGGGCCAGATGTAGATACCGGGACGGGAAACAGGGAGTGGGAGTTGGGAGAGGAGAGGCTCCATCCCCTACTCCCCAGTTCCCACTCCCTCCTTCTCCAACTCCGCCAGCCGCGCCCTCAGGGCCTTTTCCTTCTGCCACCTCGCGCTCACCTCGCGAATCACCGCCGCCGTCCCGGCAATCCCGCCATCCGCATCCCTGATGATGGTCATGGAGAACTCGGTGGAGATCCTGATCCCATCCTTGCGGATGGCAGGCGCCGCCAGCAATTCCTTCGCATATCGGGTCGTTCCCGTCTCCATCACCCTGAAATACCCCTCCCAGTGCCGTGCACGCTGATTCTCCGGAATGATCAGGTCCAGGGAGCGCCCTATCGCCTCATCCGCCGTGAAGCCGAACATCGCCTCTGCTCCGGCATTCCAGAGCCGGATACTGCCCCCCCTGTCTGAGTAGACGATGGCGTCATTGCACTGTCTTACCAACTGCCGGCACAGCTCCTCGAACACAATCTCGCTCATACGTACTCCTCCTTCGTTGCCCGCCTGCTCAAAAGAATACCACTCCCTCTTTGAAAATCTTTGATACGGGTCAAGTTCTGATCATGATGGAATATATTCTCTTGCTAACACAGGTCGCCCTCAAGAAGAG
>NZ_JBXKJL010000248.1:0-4857 GCF_056994735.1 Geomonas sp. | reverse complement strand
ATACAATTCCCCTCCAACCTTATCAACCTTTTGCATTGCTTTGTCTGTATTTCCTAAAGCTTCAACCACTACTTCTTGACTATTAAATATTAAAAATACAGCTACTATAAAAACTAATTGCATATATGCCTTTTTATTTCTTCTTATATGACCTATTGCCTTTTCTACTATTGTTAAATCATTACTTGTATATGCCATAAACTCGCTTACTGTAAAAATTTCTTTTCTTTTCATTGTATAAGTTCCCCCTTATAAGTTAATAATATTTTTAAATACCCTACCCTATCGAAAGGAAGTGATATTATGTCATCACTATTTTTTATCTGTGTTGGTTATGCTGTTTGTTCAGCTGTTGTAACTACAGTTTCTATTTTAGGAAAATAAATAAACTATTTTTCGCAAAAGTGTAACCTTTTTATAAGGTGTCGCATATTTTGGAATTATATTATAATTTCAAAAACCTTAACCCTTTTATGTGCCTTGATAATCAAGGCTTTTTCTTTGTAATTCTTCTGTAAATCTTACTTATTTATTAAGGTATTTTTCAAACTCTCTTTCCATTTCCTTGTATAATACTTGTTTTATAAAATCGCTATAACCAAAGTCTTTTCCTTTACTCATAAGCCATTTATAAAGTGCCACATCATTATTCTTTTTATTGCTGAAACTTATCTGCATAATAGGATTTTTCTTTTTCTCTGTCATTGTCTTCATTCTCCTTTTAAATAATGTTTATTTAATATATCTTATGAAGTTAGTTAAATATTGATACACTTTTTATAAAACTTTCTATAAATTTACAATAAAAAAGAGAGTGCATAAACACTCTCATTTATTATAGTAATTCTGTTTTCCTTTATTCCTCTTAGTATTAATTAATTCTTCAATCTTATGTATAAATTCTTTATCATCAGAAATTCTTATTAAACTTCTAAGATAATAAAAACTTTGTGATCTAGGAATTTTCTTTTTTAACGATAAATCTATCAATGTTTTACTAGCATTAAAACTTTTTAAATGTGTATGACCTTCTTTAAACTCTTTGTCTTGATTGTAAACTATGAAGCCATTTGAAACAGAGAAGATTATATATTTATCTCTTTTATATATCAACCATCAAAACCCCTTTTGAATTATAATATATTATTTTTCATAAGCTAGTAAGAAACTGTCAAAGCCTTTTTTCTTTAATTCTTGTCTTTGTTGCTCTGCTAAGGCTTTACTATTATACGACCCTACAACAACTCTATAATACATTTTATCATTTATAACTTTCTTTGGCTTGTCCTCGGGAATCTTAGTTCCTGTTATTCCTTCAACTATAGCCTTCGCTACTAATTCAGGTTTATATTTCGCCATATCTTCTTTATTATTTATGAAGCAAATTTCTATAAGCATGGCTTTTGCTTTTGTATGATTTATTACATATAAGTTATGTCCGTCTTTTATACCTCTATCGGTATATCCTAGCTTAACTATATTATTTAAAACTCTTTGTGCTGAATCTAATTTAATAGCGTTGTTTGTGAATACCTCTGTGCCATGTGCTGTACCACCACCACCAGCATTAAAGTGAATGGATACAAATAAATCTAATGGTTGCTCGTTAGCCTTAGTAACTATACTTCTTAAAGCTTGTGTACTACTTAAAGCAGAATCAACGGTACAATCTACTACTATATGCCCCATTTGTTTTAAATATTGTCTTACTAATTTGCCTACTTCCCTAGTTAAGTCTTGTTCTCTTATATTGTTAATGCCTATTGCCCCACTATTTGCACCATTTAGGCAATGCCCATCATTAACCCCTATATTCATGTTAAGCACCCCCTGTCATCTTGTTAAATTCGTCTTTTATTTCTTTTAGTTGTACTTGTATTATTGTGTTTTGATCGTTTATTATTTCTTTGTAGTTTTCTTCCCTCTTTGCGTTTTCTTCCATAATCTTTTCAGTAAATTCCTTTTGTTCGTCTGAAGATTGTTTCATAAATGTTTTAAGATCGTTATATATTTTCCATGCAACCCAACAGGCGAAACCTCCTACACCAAACTGTGTGAATATTTGTTCAGGTGTCATTTGATTAAAACCCCCTTTCGTATTTTAGTTACATTGTATCAATTAATGTTAGAAAATCAAAATAAAAGGACTAGATAATTCTAGTCCCTTAGTTTATAAAGTTTCTTCTATTGGTGGATTTAATAATAAATATAATTCGTCATATTCTTCTTGTGTTATTTTATTTGCTGTTTTAAAAAACTCAACTTGTAATGCTAATGTATCTATGTTTGTATATTGATTTATATTTATTATATTTCTTTTTAATAATTCATATATCATTTTAGTGTCCTCCTAGTGTTAATCTAGTATCTAAATCTAATAAGTAACTCATTATAAATTGTTGATTGTCTTTTACTATTGCTAAATTGCTTACGATACTTTCGATTGACTTCCCTGTATTAAGTGGGAAACTATACGATAATTTAGGATATAACTTTGTTGGCTCTTGTATGATTGTACCGTTTCGATAGATAGGTAAGTCTATTTTTCTATCTAGTGTGATTTCTGTTGGTGTTGCTAGTTCGTATATACAAACAACATCTTCCATATATTTTTGTGCTTTATCCGTAAGAGTTGCACCTTGTAAACTGTCTATTGTAGTTTTATTTACAAATACAAAAGCATGATTTGATGAATTTGAGAAATAGTAATGTTCGTAATCTGCACTTGCATTTGCTTCATATTTAATTAGCGAAACACCTTTATATACATTTCCTGCCGCATAATAAAATTTACTATTTGGCGTAATTACTGAAATTTTATAAGTACTTGTTAATGATGAAACTATATACACAGTAGGATTTGTTTTTTCGCATATCCTTTTATATAACTTATTTCCTTGTGGTGTATATTCATCATATAAAGTACCAATACTTCTTAAAGGGAAATATTGACTTTCTATATAGTCGCTTAGTTGTACCTTGCTTTCTTTGTATTGTTGATAGGGTTTTGGTGTTGCTCCTTGATTTAGCATAGTTTTATAATTAGTATAATCACCTATAACAAAGGACAATGTTCCTACTGCTTGCGAAACAAATTTAATGAATTTTGTTGTTGATGTAGTTGTAAAAACTATAGGTGTCATTGTTAACGTTGTATATTTTATATAATTTTTATTACTGTCATACTCGATTACGTATTGCATATTTCTAGCATTTGCACTTATTTGTTCCGTATCTATTGCACTGTATACCGTATTCGCTTTTACTTGTATAAAGTTTTTTGACCTTATATTATTTATACTTGAAGTTGTCACACCTGTATTTACATTTATTACCCCAAGTTCCCACCCATCAAATAAGTTTTCCCCTACTGATTTTATAACACTTGTACCACCTTCAACACTACCTATTCCCTCGAAATAACTTGGTAACATAGCATTTATTTCGTCTGCTGATTTGGATTCTAAGCCTAAACTTGTTAGGTCAAAAGCCATTACTTCTTGGACTTCCATAACTTTGCCATTAGCTGTTGTTCCGTCTGCGTAGGCATGTCTGAAATGTGGTACTACACCAGCAATTCCTGTGTCTATTGTTTCAGTAAGTATGGCATAAACTGTATACCATTGGTTTATAACAGGGCTTGTGATTAATGTATTAGAGTTTGAAATATCTCCACCTACAGAATTTTTTAATATAGTTACAATATTTATACAGTTAGAATTAGTAACTCTTACCTTTGCCTTTACAAATATTTTGTTATTTAATTTAAAACTTAAAGGAGTTGTTTGACCAAAAGCAGGTGAACCACTACCACCAGTTCCTGTTGAAAATAGTGTGTTGTTTGAACTTGTCAATGTAGCACCTATTACTTTATCCCAACCACTTGTACCACTTGCAAAGTTCCCATTCTTAATAAGTTGGACTAATGATTGTCCCTTAATAGCAATATCTGTTGCACCATCAAGTGAATTAGTTAAATGATTTACAGGAACAACACTATCTACTACACTTGTGCTTTGACTTGTTAATATATCTTTTTCAGTTTCTTCTAGTCTACTATCTAAGTCTGCAAAAGTCCTATTTCTTATAGTTGAAGTTCTAGCATTTATAACTTCTGATGCTTGTTGTTGGCTTGTAGTTAATAAAGCAAATCTATTTTCTATGTCTGTTATTGAATTAGTTGCTTCAGTTATTTTATTATTAACCTCTGTAACCTTTGTATTAAATGTGTTCGTTCTTGTAGTATCATTTGTATTTAGTGTATTTTCTAATGCCTGTAATGTACTTTGTAGGCTCTCTAATTGACTTTTTAATGCTTGTCTATCTGCTTCTTGTGATATTCTAGTTGTTTCATTGTTCTCTCTAGTAGTTTCTGAATTATTTAAACTAGTTTGTAAATCTTCTAAACTAGTCTTTAATGTATCAAGTTGACCTTTTAAAGTTTGTCTTGCTTCTTCATTTGTATTTCTAGTTGTTTCGCTATTTGTTATATTAGTGTTTAACGTATTTAAAGTACTCTGTAAGCTTTCTAAATTAGTCTTTAATGTATCTAATTGACCCTTTAGAATTTCCCTGTTATTTTCGTTTACTTCTCTTGTGTTTTCAGCTTCTACCCTTTCAGCTTCACTCGTATTTAATATGTTTTCTACCTCTTGAACATCATCAATTAATTGAAGCAATAATCCATACTCATTAGAAGATAAAGGCACTTCTGCATTTAACAGTGAAGACTTAACATAGTATTTAAATTCATGTGTTGATTTTCTATTAGTTCCTTCAAATACTGTTAATTGTACTCTACATTCTCCTATAGCTGTTAGTGATTGAGTAGTTAAGCTTACATTTATAAGCCCATTT
>NZ_JBXKJL010000247.1:0-4869 GCF_056994735.1 Geomonas sp. | reverse complement strand
CCTCGCTGGTCTTCTCCGCCTGCACGTGGTCATAATCGGCCACCACGACATTGGCCCCCTCTTTGGCGAAGCTCAGGCTGATGGCGCGACCGATGTTCGATGCCCCGCCGGTGACGATTACTGTTTTCCCTGCCAATCCCAGATCCATTGTGCCCCCCTAGTGTTGTTGGTTTCCTGGTCGGGCCTGCAAGGCCGTCCCAGCGTAATAGCTCAAGCTTCAACGCGCGCGGCCTCCCGGCGCCGTTTTTTAAATGATTGACTGGTCAGTCATTTATCAATGGAAAAGAAAGGCGCCCGAAATGATGCGCCTCCTTCCCTACCAGTCAGCCCCGCTCCTGCCGATGCTTCCACCCCGCTTCGGTCATTACTCCATGCAGAAGGAGGTCGATCGTGTCGTTGGCGTACTCCTGCAGGGACATCTTCTTGGCCAGCACCCAACGTTTCAGAGCCCAGCCATGGGCCAGCATAACCACCTGATACGCGAACAGATCCGCGTCTACCTTCCTGAAATACCCCGCCTCGATACAGGCCGTAACGCAGTCGGCAATGAGCAGGTTGGTTTCCAGCTCCAACTTCTTGATTTCATTCTTGCGGTCAGGACGCAGGGACTTGGTGGCCCGATAGGCGAGCAAGGTGGCGTCGGAATTGACGTCGATCACCTCGCAGTACGACCTGACAGTCCCGCAGAACCTCTCTATCGGATCGGTGACGTTCTCGACCGACTTCGGAATCCCTTGCAGGTAGGACTGCAGGATGTCCTGCAACACCAGGAAGAGCATGTCCTCCTTGGTCTCGACATAGGAGTAGATGAGCCCGGCGCTGAAGCCCGCCTGCTTGGAGATGTCCTTCATCGTCGTCGTGTCGTAGGAGCCGCGGCCAAAGAGATCCCTCGCAGCCGCTACAAACTGCCGACGCCGCTCAACGATCAGTTCCTGATCATCTATGCTGCTGTTCACAACCGTCGACATACCATCTCCTTCCGCGCGCCCGGTTTACCTTCTTCATGAGGTACTTGCTCTTGCCAAGCCCCAGCATCGATCGCGGCATACCGGCGATTAGCCGCCGCCAGAGGCAATCACGACCGCTCCCTGGGGACAGGAAGCGTTTGGTTGGCCGACCAACCAAGTGTGTTAAAAATTATCATCCATGCACGTAAATGTCAAACACTTTTTTAAAAGTTGTTTTCAGCATCAGTGCGACATCAGCACAGGGGTCGTCATGTGCTTGAGAATGTGCTGGGCAACCGGACCCATGACCACTCCCCGGGAGGTGCGGGTGTAGCCCCCCACGACCAGGAGGTCGCAGCCGCTCTCCCAGCACTGGTTGAGCAGGACGTCCCCCACCGAGACCTCCTCTACGGTGAAGAGCTCCCGTTCTACCTTGATGCCGTGACGCCCAAGGTGGGTAGCCACGCGGTCCGCACTCTCCGCCGCACCTGCTCCCCCCATCGCCAGCACCCTCACCTGCCGGGCATTCAAAAGCAATGGCATGGCATCGTTCACCGTCCGCGAGGATTCGCGTCCGGCCTTCCAGGCCACCATGGCCAACTCCCCAACGGTGTCGAATGCCCCTGCGTAAGGTACCACCAGCACCGGCCGTCCCGATCCGAGTATGATCCGCTCCGGCAGATCGGGCTCGATCTCCCGCTTGCGCTTGGAGGAATCGGTCTGGCCAACGATAACCAGGTCTTTGCTGTAGGCATGGAAATTCACGATGGTGGAAACGCGCTCCCCGACAACCGGCCAGTCCACGCAAAGCCATTCAGCCGACACCCCCGCCTCAGCGGTCTTCTCCCTAAAGAGAGCCGCGGCCTGCTCCGCCTTCTGGCGGGCGCCCTCCAGGTGCGACCAGTACTGACGATGGGTGATCACGTGGAGCCCGGTCAGATGGGCGTTATGCTTCCGGGCCAGCCAGGTCGCCCCTTCCAGAACCGCCCCACAATGGTCACTGCTGCCGATATGAACCAGTATGTCCTTGAATTGCATACACCCTCCTTGCGCGGGAAGAGACGCCATCGGAACCGCTGCATGGACCTCCCTCCCCTGCCCTTGCTGTTTCGAGAATCCTATGGCAGCGTTCTGCGCTTCAACACGATGCTCCAACGACCTGCATTTCTGTGAAAGTCCGCCTGATCAAGTACTTCTGGATCTTCCCGCTCGGCGTTCTGGGGAGCTTTTCCAGGATGGCGACCCGTTGGGGGAGCTTGAACTTGCTTGTGCCGCGATCCAGCAGGAAAGCGGCCAGACCATCGACGCCAAGGGGGGCGGTCCCGGCCTTCATGACCAGCGCCGCGGCCACGATTTCCCCCAGCCTTTCGTCCGGGACGCCGACCACCGCAGCCTCGTCTACCGAAGGGTGGGTCGCCAGCAGGTCCTCCATCTCCCGCACTGAGATGTTCATGCCGCCGCGGATGATGACGTCCTTGAGGCGCCCGATGATCTTCACTCCACCCTTCCCGTCCAGTGTGGCGAGATCGCCAGAGTGGTACCATCCTTCCTCGTCGATGGTACGGGCGGTCAGCTCGGGCTCGCCCAGGTAGCCAATGAAGAGGTTCGGGCCGCGGGAGCACTCCTCGCCCGGTTCACCGGGTCCGGGAGTAGCCCCGTCTCCGTCGACGGTCCTGACTTCTATCCCCGGGAAGCTCTGGCCGTCCGTCTCCCATGAAGCGGCCAAGGGCGCATCCGGAGAAACCAGGGTATGGGGGGAGCTTTCGGTTGAACCATATATGGGGAGGACGCGGATCCCGCAACCTTGGGCGCGGTGCACGACACCCTCAGGGAGTGGAGCGCCGCCGCAGAGAAAATATTTCAGGGACGGCAGCCGCTTTCCCGTGGCCTCCAGCACCGAGACCGTATCCTTCAGGAAAACGGTGGCCCCCATGGTCCAGGTGGCCCGATCGGCCGCCATTATTTCCACGGCGCTCGCGCCGGTGAAGCGGTCGAGGAGCGTGAGGGTGGCGCCCGTGGTCAGGTTGAGGACCAGGCCATGGGTATATCCGGTGGTGTGATTGAGAGGGGAGGCCATGAAGCAGAGATCGTCGCAGCTAAGCCGGAGCCTCTCGGCCAGGACGCGCTCACCGAAGAGGACGGTGTTGTGGGTATGGACCACCCCCTTGGGACGGGACTCGGTTCCCGAGGTGAAGAGCACGACGGCGGGGTCGTCGCTGGATGAGAATGCTACTTCCTGAAGCGGATGAGTCGACAACGCCTCCTCCCACCCGATCCCCCCCTCGACCGCCCCCTCCCCTGCCACGATGACCAGCGGATCCAGGTCTCCCTCCCGCTTGATGGCGTTCACCATCTCCGCGGGATTGACCTCCCGGTACCTACCGGCGACGATGACCGCCTTGGAGCCGCATTTGCGGAGGCCGTACTCGAGATCGTGCCGTCCGTAGGTTATGGGAACGGGATGTACCACCGCACCCACTTTGTAGGCGGCGTACATGACGATCGCTATCTCACGGCAGTTCGGGAACTGCATGGTGACCACCTCGCCATGCCCGACCTTCCTTGACGCGAGAAAGGCGGCGAGGCGGCCGGCCTGATCCTCCAGCTCCGCGTAGCTTAGGGACTTGCCGGTGCTGTCCTTGATCGCGGTCTTCCCGCCGCGCAGAAAAACCTGGCGGGCGATCAGTTCGCCGATGGTTTCGCGACGCCAGGATCCTTCACGGTAGTAGCGCTCCAGGGCGCCGGGGCTCGGCCTAAGCTCGATCATGGCTCTCTCCGCCGGTCGTGCGGGGACGTCCAACGATATGGGTCTGGATGGAGTCGAGCAGGCCTCCATCGGCGAGGATGTTCTGGCCCGTGATGTAGCGGGCCTCCCTGCTGACCAGGAAGGCCACGATACCGGCCATGTCGGCATCGGCCTCCGCCACCCGCTGCACCGGGATCAGCGCTTCACGCGCCTGCTTCGCCTCCGGCGAGTCGTACACCGCCTGGGTCAGGGGGGTGCGTACCAGCCCGGGAGAGACGGCATTCACCCTGATGCCGTCCCTGGCCCACTCCTGCGCCAGTTGGCGCACCAGCATGAGCAGCGCGGCCTTGCTCGGGCTGTAGGCCCCCATGCCCGAATACGGCTGCAGGCCCGACATGGAGGCGACGGAAACGAAGGCACCGGCGCTTTCCCTCAGCCACGGATAGGCGGCAGCGGCCAGAAGCCACGGGGCCCGGACGTTGACCGAAAAGATCAGGTCCCAGTCCTGGACAGGAAGATGCTCCAGAAGCGCGGGTCGGGTCATGCCGGCGTTGCTCACCACGGCGTCGATCCCTCCCATGGCTTGGGCCGCCTCGTTCACCAGCCGCGCGGGAACCGAAGGATCAGAAAGGTCACCCAGCAAGGCGTGGGCCGTCACTCCCAGCCCGCGGAGTTCCTCGACGACTTCTTCAAGCTCGGAGGAGTGCGACGACCCGCAGGCGGTGATGATAGCCCCGGGCGTGGCCAGGCGTCGACAGATGGCACGTCCGATACCACGGCTTGCGCCGGTTACAAGAAAACGTTTCGCGGTCACTAAAACCTCCTTATTTGACTCACCAGCTTTTCAACGGGACACCTGCTGCCCGATTACCGCCCCAGCCGTCCCGGTTCTTGCACATCGTCGTAGGACGGGCACCCGCAGTGGGACGAGCGGTTCGCGCCCGGAAGGGCGCTCCTACGAGAGGTGTCCCCATGGCGCCTCAGCTACGCCGCAGCTTTAGGTAGTTGCGCTCCCGAAGGACGAGGAGGAGACGAAAGACGGCGGCGGTCTCATCCCGCCGTCCAGCCGGATCGTTTCGCCGTTCAGCATGGCGTTCTCCGCCACATGCAGCACCAGGTGGGCGTACTCCTCCACCGCCCCGAAGCGCTTCGGAAAAACGAAGCTGGAAGCGCACC
>NZ_JBXKJL010000246.1:0-18888 GCF_056994735.1 Geomonas sp. | reverse complement strand
TGCGTGCGCAGGCCAAGGGGGCGCGCCCGATAATGATCGAAAAGAGCATGCTGGGCGGGACCTGCATCAACTGGGGATGCATCCCCAGCAAGACCCTGATCCACTCCGCCCTCTTCCGGCATCAGGCCGAACTCGGGGCGAGGCTCGGACTCGGCACCCGCTCGGGAGCCGTCGACTTCCACACCCTGGACGACCACAAGTACCAGGTGGTGGACGAACTACGCAAGAGCAAGTACCTCGACGTCCTGGAAAAAGTACCGGGGCTCACCCTGATCCGTGGCAGCGCCGTCTTCCTCGCTCCCGACACCCTCCAGGCGGGGGACAAGGTCCTCAAGGGCAACAGGTTCCTCATCGCCACCGGGGGCTTTCCCCGGGTCCCCCCCATAGCGGGGCTGGACCAGACCCCCTTTCTGACCAGCAAGAGCGCGCTCCTCCTGAGGGAGCTCCCCGCCTCGCTCACCATCGTCGGTGGCGGGGTGATCGCGCTGGAACTCGGCCAGATGTTCCTGCGGCTGGGGGTCAGGATCACGGTCCTGGAGCACGGCCCGAGGCTTCTCCCTGCCGTGGAGCAGGAACCGGCGCTGGCGCTGCAGGATGCGCTCCTGGCGGAAGGGATGCAGGTGATAACCGGAGCGACCGTCTGCTCGGTCGCCATGCACGAAGGGATGATCCTGGTCGAGGCGCAGGTGAAGGGAGAGCCGCGGAGCTTCCTGTCTCAGCAGCTCCTGGTCGCGGTCGGCACCGCTCCCGCGACCGAGGGGATCGGTCTTGAAAAGGCCGGAGTGGAGGTCGACGAGCGGGGCTTCATCAAGGTGGACCGTGAACTAAGGACTACCGCGGCCGGGATCTGGGCCGCCGGGGACGTGGTGGGCGGGAGCCAGATAGCCACCAAGGGGGCGCGCGAAGGTATCGCGGCCGTCGATAACATGCTGGACGAGGGGTGCCGCTGCGCCATGGACTACCAGAGCATACCGATGGCCATCTTCACCGACCCCGAAGTCGCGACGGTAGGCTATGCCGAGGAAGCGGCGCGGCGGGCAGGCTTCGAGGTCGAGTGTCACACCATCGCGGCTTCCACCATCCCCAAGGCTCACGTCACCGGGGAACTCAGGGGGGCGATCAAGATCGTGGCCGAAGGGGGAAGCGGGAGGATCCTCGGCGTGCATCTCTGCCTGCACCGGGGTGCGGACATCATCAACGAGGCGGCGCTGGCTCTGCGGATGGGAATGACGGTCGGGCAACTGGCCGAGACGCTGCATGTCTACCCCTCCATGGGGGAGGGACTGAGGCTCTGCGCCCAGGCCTTCCGTCGCGACATCGAGCGCCTCTCCTGCTGCGCCGAGTAAAACCCGCCGGCCACTCAGGCGTCACGGAAACATCGAAACCACTGACCCCGATCAGATAGAGCCCATCCTCTATCCCCGGTGGCCCTCCTGCTCTCCCGGCCCGGGCTCCGACAGTCTTCCCCTTTCCAGCTCTCTCGTCACGCCGTGTTTGCCACGGTGATCTCCGTGCCCCCGTGACTGAATCGTCCGAAGGTTTTGACAACCGGGTGATTTTTGTTTATACCCGCGTTGATCCTCTTCATCCCCGTTGAACGCCTTTAGCCGTGGAGTGCCTAGTTGCCCCCTACAACCTCTAAAACCATTGAGCCGGGAGGGCTCGATCCGGCCAGGGCCGCGAGGCTCCGGCTGGCGCTGACTGGCGGCGCGGAGGAGCTCTCCGACCTGATACAGGACCCTGACCCCGAGGTGCTCCGCAACACGCTGAAGAACCCTCACCTCACCGAGGAACACCTGCTGGCCATGTTGAAGCGCCGGACGCTCTCGGAACAGGTCAGCAGGGCTCTTCAGCGGCACCCCCTGCTGGGCCGGAGCAGGCGGGTAAAGATGGCCTTCGCGGCCCATCCCGACACCCCGGCCGCCGTCCTCTCCACGCTACTTCCGCAACTCTTCCTCTTCGAGCTGGTAGGGCTCATGCAGCTTCCCGGCACCCATCAGGACCTGAAGCTGGCGGCCGAGCGCGCCATCCTGAAACGCCTTCCGGAGACCGAGCTCGGCAACAAGATCACCCTCGCCCGCCGCGGGTCCCCCGGAATCCTGGCCGCGCTCCTGAAGGAGGGGCAACCGCGCCTGGTCGAGGCCGTGCTCGGCAATCCGCGGTTGAAGGAAGGAGGGGTGCATGCCTTCCTCGGCTCCCCTGCAGCGACTGCGGAAACCATCTCGGCCGTCGCCCGCCACCCCCGCTGGGGAAGTCGCCCCGACCTCCGTTTCGCCATGCTGCGCAACCGCAAGACCCCCGCCATATGGTTCACCCTCTTCCTCCCCTCCCTGCCCGACCGCGACGTGGAAGTCCTCCTTTCGTCCAGGGCGCTCGACCCGAGACAACTCGCGGCCGTGCGAGAGGAATGGAAAAAAAGACGCCCCTAATATTTCAAATTGACAAGCCACTCATGAGAGCCTATTATCCGCAGGGAGTTGGAGTCGGGTGGCGGCAGTCTTCGCAGGAGCCCCTAACGGTGTCCTGCGACTGGCGAGGGGTGATCCATGGCAGCAGAGATTCTTTTCGTAGATGACGACAGGCTCATACTTCGCTATTCAAGGGACCTCTTCCTTTCCAGGGGGGTTTCCGTCCTGACCGCCTCGGATGCCGAGGAGGCACTGGAGCTTTTCAAGGACCACGAGATCGCGGTGGTGGTCTCCGACAACCAGATGCCCGGCATGACGGGCCTCGATTTCCTATCAAGGCTTAGAAACATCTCCCCCGACACGGTCAAGGTACTCATTTCCGCCTACGTCGACCTGCCGACGGCGCTGGCCGCCATCAACACCTCTGAAGTTTTCCGGTACCTCCTGAAACCGTGGAAAAACGAGGAGATTCTCGAGGTGGTGAAGGAGGGGCTGCGGCGCTACCGGATGATCCAGACCATGCGGCGCGAGGATGAATCGGTGCTCCGCTCGCTGGCCCAGACCATAGAACTGAAGGATCCCAGCACCAAGGGGCACTGCGACCGGGTGGCCGTCTATGCGCTGATGATCGCCGACGCCATGCGGATCCCGAAGGAGACCCAGCGCCAGATAAAGTATGGGAGCTGGCTGCACGACTGCGGGAAGATCGGGGTATCCGAATTCATCCTCAACGGCACCGGCCAGCTTTCGGATAATGAATTCGCGACCATGAAGATGCACACTTTCTGGGGGGCGGATGTCGCGGAGAAGGCACATCTCTCGGAGGTGGCCAGAAACATCATCAGGCATCATCACGAGCGCTACGACGGTGATGGGTACCCGGAGGGGCTTAAGGGGGAGGAGATCCCCCTGGAGACACGCATCGTTTCCGTGGCCGACGTCTACGACGCCCTGACCATGGACCGCCCCTATCGGAAGGGGTATCCCCTGCGGGAGGCGCGGGAGATGATCAGGGAGCTGAGCGGGGAGGCGCTTGACCCTGAGATAGTCCGCATCTTCCTGGATGTGGTCCCCGACGGCCCGCTGCCGACCAGCGAGGAGTTGCTCCCCCGTAACGACCTGATGGCCGCCGAAAAGGAGGCCACCATTTCCTCTACCTGTCTACAGGCGGAGCTTGCTCCGTTAACCACCGTCTGACCACGAAGCTCCTCGCCCAGGCGCTGGCCACCGGGTACTGATCCACCGGCTTCTTGGTCTTCATCAGCTGAGCAAGGGTCTCCCTCAGCGCAGAGATGTGTACCCCCCCAACGCCCCTGCACCCCATGGTGCTCTGGATGATCGAATCTTTGTCCAGGACGATCATCACGTGTCCTTTCCAGACGATCAGGTCGAGCGGTTGAAGCTTCTGTGCGAGTCTCTCGGCTGAGAGCCCCGCAACCGGGACCCCCTTTCCGAACGAGGTGAGGGCAGAGGTGTTTCTCGCAGTGAATCCGTCAGTGGCCTCGTAGAGAAGCCCGGAGCAGTCCACACCCGCCAGCCCGTCCCCCCGTGGATAAAGCTCCCTCAAAAGCGGCACTCCCTCCTTGACATTCCCCCCCCAGACATAAGGCTTCCCGACTGCCGCCAGGAGCCTTTGCTGTATCTCGGAGAGCGGCGGCAAGGCCCTCGCGCGCTCCTTGGGCTCCCCCTCAACCAGCTTCACGAACCTGGCATCGACGAAGTATCCTCTTCTCGCGGGATACGGGTAATCGTTGGTGGTGACCCGGTAGACCGTAACCCCGCCGATCTCTTGCTCCCCCTCGATTCTGAAAAGAGTTCCCCTCAGCGCGACGAACTCGACCGGCCGCACCCCCTTGCACGGGTCAAGGGGAACGGCACCGCTGAACACACGGGGGAAATCGGGCGTATTGAGGACCGGCGCGGGGGAAATGGCTGTCGCATAGCGGGAAGCGGCTTGATGGGCAGAGGCCAGAGCGGGAGAGATGGGAAGGAGCAGAAGGAGTGAGAAGAGCTTTATAGCCCTCATGTTTCTACCTCCGATGGAAAGCTGTCTTGGTCAAGACCCTGAAGACGGTTAACAGGGATATACAGGATAGACAGGATATAACAAGCGCACCAAAACCTTTTCCCTTACCCCCAGGGATTTCAGGTAATGCCTTTATCCTGTTCATCCTGTCCATCCCTGTTGAATGCCTTTGGAGCGTCTCCCTCCGGGAGCGGATTAATCGCGGAAGGCGGAAGCCAGCGGCAGCAGGCGCAGCTCCTGTTTTCTGAGCATCGGCAGGAGGAGCTTCACCCCTTTCGGCTCGTTGCCATTTCCGTGCACCAGGATGAAGCTCCCCTTGGAAGGAGACTCCCCCTTGGCCAACCAGGCGTCACTGCCGATGGGGATCAGGGAAAGCTCGCGCAGACGCTTCATTTCCTCCCGGTCCGAAACGAGTCCCGGAAAGCGGAAGAAGGGGGAAGGAATCAGGCCCTGGGCAAGGAGCCTTTGCTCGAGCTCCAGCACCTCTCGCAGAAAGTCGGTCCCGGGAGAGAGGAGGAAATTCCGCTCCAGCGGAACCTTCGGCTCGTAAGGGTGATCGTAGGAGTGATTGACCCAGGTGATTGCCAACCGCCCGGCTGCCACCTCTTTCTTCAGATAAGCGACCTCTTCCGGGTGCTTCTCCAGCCAGAGACCTGTCACCGCCACGGCAACGGGGACCGGGGCACCCTGCCCCACCGCCTCCGACGCCTCGAACAGCTCCCGTTCAAAGCGGCGCCTCGACGGGCAGAGGTCCACCGTGAGGAAGACCCCGTCAGCCGCCGTCTCGGCCCGGGTGGCACCGTCGTTTTGCAGCGGGAAGGGAGCCGCGGTGTGTTTCTCCACCGCCTTCAGGTAAGAAGTGGAGCCGACGGCGGCATCAGCCGCTGGGCCGGCGAGTCGGAGATCTGAGGCGGGAAGATCGAAGCTTTCCAGAGAAGCAGGATCCACAACCAGAAGATGCGGCACTCCATCCTGATTGAAGCTCCTGATGGCTATCCGCAACCTTCCCGCGGTGTCGATCACCGCCTGACGGATGATGCGGTAGTCGGAGATCCGGGCAGCTTGACAGAGTTGGGGAATGAGCAGAAGCAGCAGAAGGGGAAGGAGGTAACGGGAGGGGAACCATCGCCCCTTCGCGAAACGGGAACGTGCCGCTCTCCCCTGTGCGAAGCGGACCCCCGGAGCTCCCCCCTTGAAAAAGCGGACCCCCGGAACTCCCCCCTTGAAAAAGGGGGGCCGGGGGGGATTTGGGCTAGGTAAAGGTTCCAACGATTTCATGGGAGTCGCCGCCTGACGCGCTAGGTCAGCACCGAAATGAGCGCCGACTCGATCTTGTCGACGTCGACCTGGGTGTTGAAGCAGGGGCCGTAGGGGCGGTCATTGAGGACGCCGATCACCGGCAGAGGGTAGCAGTCCTTGATACCGGAGGTGAGGTCACGTTCGCAGGCCACGGCCAGCACCAGCTTCGGGCGCTTCTCGATAATGACCTTGCGGGCTAGGGTGCCGCCGGTGGCCACGGAGATGTCGATGTGGTACTTCTCGCCGAGCCTGGCCAGGCCCATGATGTTGCACCGGCCGCAACGCACGCACTTGTTGATGTCGCCGGTCACCTTGATTTCGCAGTCGGAAAGCTGCAGGCAGTGCGGGAGCAGGATCAGGATCCGGTCCGGGTTTATCCTCAGCCGCTGCGAGATGACCAGGCTGTTGTTCATGGCCACGAAGGACTGCCTGATGGTGTCCTTGGAGATCCCGCAGAGCCGACCGATCTGCTCGATGAGCGGCAGGAGGAACTTGATCACCACTCCCCTCATGAACTTGGTGAAGAGGATGTCCTTGCCCAGCGCGGTGGTCAGCACCAGCAGCGCCGTCCCGAAGAGGGCGATGCCGGAGAGAACGCCAAAGACCATGCCGGCCCAGCGCGGCAGATCGGGATGGATGTTGGCCAGACCCTTGGTGGGGATATACCAGCCTAGGTAGATGAGGCCGACCACCAGGATGCAGGTGACCCCCATGAGGGCCACGAAGAGCCTCTTCTGGGGAGGTTTGTGTTCGCTATCAGGCAAGTTCCGACCCCTTTTTCCCCAGGACCAGTCCCGGCTCAAGCTTGCAGCCCGCCACGAAATCGGCGGCGGGAAGGCGCTTCTTCCCCTCCAGCTGCAGTTCAGAAATGATGATGCTCCCGTTGGCGCAGGCGACTTCGATGCCATCGCGGCCGGCCTTCAGGACTTCGCCGGGGGCGCCTTTCCCGGTTGCGGTCTCGACACGGTACACCTTGAGGAGCTTGTCTTCGATATGGCTGTAGGCGCCGGGCCATGGGGTCATGCCGCGGACCAGGTTCTTGATGCTGTCCGCATCCTTGCCCCAGTCGATAAGGCCGTCCTCCTTCTTGAGCATCGGGGCGTAGCAGGTGAGGGCATCATCCTGCTTCTCCGGCGCGAGGCGGCCGGCCGCCAGTTCGTCCAGGGTCTCGCCGAGCAGTTCGGCGCCGATCCTGGAGAGGCGGTCATGCAGGGTGCTCGTGTCCTCGTCAGGATCGATCGGGGTACTCTTCTTGAGGAGCATGTCCCCGGTGTCGAGGCCCACGTCCATCATCATCGTGGTGACACCGGTCTCGGTCTCCCCGTTGATGATGCACCAGTTCAGCGGAGCGGCACCGCGATAGCGCGGCAGGAGCGAGGCGTGGACGTTGATGCAGCCATGCTTCGGGATGTCGAGCAGCGCCTTGGGCAGGATCTGCCCGAAAGCCACCACCACGATCAGGTCCGGGCTGAGCGCCCTGATCTCCTCTATCGATTCCGGATGGCGCACCTTCACGGGTTGCATCACCGGGATGCCGTGCTCCTGGGCCAGGACCTTCACCGGAGGAGGGAGCGTCTGCTGTCCCCTCCCCTTCGGGCGGTCCGGCTGGGTCACGACGGCCACCACCTCCTCTCCCCTCTCGATGAGGGTTCTTAAGGTGGGGCAGGCGAACTCGGGGGTTCCCATGAAGATGATGCGCATCCCTGTCATTTATTGAGCTCCTTGTTCTCTTCCAGGGTGCGCTGGTAGCGCTTGCGGAAAATACCCTTTTTGAGTGGCGAGAGGTGGTCGATGAAAAGGATACCGTCCAGGTGGTCGATCTCGTGCTGGAAGGCTATGGCCAGCAGGTCCTCGGCGCGGTAGACGATCTCCTCGCCGTCGAGGTTGAGGGCCTTCACCACCACGCGGGCGTGCCTCCTGACGTTGGCGGAGAACTTGGGGATGGAGAGGCAGCCCTCCTCCTCGAACGATTCCCCCTCGCCGTGGATGATCTCCGGGTTGATCGCCACGATCAGCTCCGGCGAATCCTCCTTGGTGGAGACGTCGATCACGACGACCCGCTGGTGCACCCCGATCTGGGGAGCGGCAAGCCCGACACCGGGGGCGGCGTACATGGTCTGCGCCATGTCGTGCACCAGCTCGCGGGTCTTTTCGGTGATAACGGTAACCGGATTGCAGCGCTTCTTCAGCTCCGGGTCCGGATAAGTCAGAATAGTACGTACCATAAGCCCGTCCTTTTGGCGTGAAAGCTATCACGACACTATATAAATTTGCACTCAAAAAATCAATCCATTCCTCATGAGTCAAGGCTGCTGCGCGATGACGTACCCCCGATCAACCACCACCTAACGCTCCGCTGTGTCCCTGTATGTCCCAACCTGTCCTCATAGGGGACAGCGCTCCCTACCCCTTGCCACGTAACCCTCCGAATTCAGTAGCACCGCAATATTGGCACATCCACTGCTGTAGAATACACAACCGGTTTCCGCATGTCCCGCAGAGGAACAGGTTCGGAATTCGGCGAAGATCAACTAAAAAGACGGAACAAAAAGGAAGAAAACGATGATTCTTACCATCACCAGAAAAATGTTGTTGCTGACCCTTTCCTCCATGCTGGGCATCGTGCTTCTTGTCGGCATCACCTTGTGGCAAACGAGCAAGCTTTATGAAGCCGCCAACTACGGCAACGTCAACAGCGTGCCGAGCATTCTGACCATGGCAAGAATCAACGATCATTTCGACTCCATTGTCGACCTCACCTCCCAACACGTCCTTAACACCGATGCCGGCAAGATGGCCGAGATAGAAACCGGTATCCAGCAATATCGCGCCGACGTGGAGAAAGAGTTCAAGGATTACGAACGGCTCCTCTCCGACGAGAAGGACAAAAACCTACTGGCGGAAGACCGTGCCGTCTTTGAGGCGTATTTCAAGGCCAATGAACACGTGCTGGAACTATCCCGCGCCAACAAGAATGCGGAAGCCCGTGACCAACTGGTCAAGAATACTCAGTTGGCAAAAAAGGGAGGGGACCAGATGGAAGCGCATATGCGCCACAACGAGGAACTCTCCAAGAAGGGTGCCGCCGACGCGGCAGCCAGTAAAAGCCACGTCCTCAATATCAGCGTAGCGATCTCGCTGCTGACCCTTACTGCGGTGGCACTGCTCAGTTTCTTCATTACCCGCAGCATCCGGAAACCGCTGGCGGTGTGCCTGGAGACGGCCAACCGCATTGCCGACGGTGACCTCACGGTTACTATCGGCCAGCAGGGCCAGGACGAGGTGGGCCAGCTTCTGACGGCAATGGAGCAGATGGCGACCAGGCTTTCCGGGGTGGTCAACGACGTCAAGGCCGCCTCCGACAACGTGGCGGCGGGAAGCCAGCAGATGTCATCGAGTTCAGAGGAGCTCTCACAGGGGGCCAGCGAGCAGGCGGCGTCCGCGGAGGAGGCATCGGCCTCGATGGAACAGATGACGTCCAACATCAAGCAGAACGCAGACCACGCCCTGCAGACTGAGAAGATCGCCCTCAAATCCGCGGCCGACGCCCAGGATGGAGGCAAGGCCGTCGCCCAGACGGTTCATGCCATGAAGGAGATTGCCGGGAAGATATCGATAATTGAAGAGATCGCAAGGCAGACAAACCTCCTTGCCCTGAATGCGGCCATAGAGGCGGCGCGCGCCGGTGAGCACGGCAAGGGATTCGCTGTCGTGGCCAGCGAGGTGAGAAAACTGGCCGAGCGCTCCCAGAAGGCTGCCGCGGAGATATCTGAACTCTCCTCCTCCAGCGTCCACATCGCCGAGGAGGCAGGGGCCATGCTGGACCGGATGCTTCCCGACATCCAGCGTACCGCCGAACTGGTGCAGGAGATCTCGGCAGCCTGCAGTGAGCAGGACTCCGGCGCGGAGCAAATCAACAAGGCGATACAGCAGCTCGACAAGGTGATCCAGCAGAATGCTTCCGCCGCGGAGGAGATGTCCGCGACAGCTGAGGAACTTTCCTCCCAGTCCGCGCAGCTACAGAACACCATCAGCTTTTTCAAGGTCGTCAAAGGCAGCTCCGCCAGGCCTGCTGCCAAAACAGTTTCACCGAGAAAAGTAGTCCCGGCCCACGCTCACCCCGTGACCAAAGCCGGCGCAAGCGTGGCGCTGCAGATGGGAACCTCCGACGATGCATTCGAGTGCTACTGAAGTCACACTCCGATCATTGCCCCACTGCACCGGCCGTCGTTCTTCCGAATCATGACTGCTGCCGAAAGTATTGATGTCGACTGCAAGCCATGAAGATGTTCCAGCTCAGGCAAGAGTTCAAAGGGAAGAAATAATATAGCCAGCCAGGCCGGGGATGTCTCGTCACGGGCATCCCCGGCCTCAGCTGATCCACCCCTCCGCCTTTCTCCCTCCCCCCTCCGCTTCCCCCTGCCCGGACCGGGCAACCGCCAGCGCCTCAATCGCCCCCCGGGAGAGGGGCCACACCGGCCGCGAGCTGATCCCGATCCGCGGCGGGGACGCCGCTCCCGCGGGCTGTTCCTGCACCGGGTGGGTCTCGCTGTCAGTGCGCGAGGGGCCCGCGCCGCCGCGCGATGTACCGATCGGTAAATAGGGTATTGACAGCGGGCTCAGCTTATTGTACTTACCGTTCAGTAAACGCTCCCGGCAGAGAAGACACAGCACGGGTTCACCGTTTCAGGGGACAACAATGACTGCTGCAGCCACGAAGAAGGAGCCGGAAGCCGGGGCGAGGGAGAGGCTTCTCAACGCCGCCCTCACCCTTTTCAACGTGAAGGGTTATGCCGCAGCGTCGGTGAGGGAAATAGTCCAGGCAGCCGGGGTCACCAAGCCGGTCCTTTACTACTACTTCGGCAACAAGGAGGGAATCTACCTCGAGCTCATGGAGAGTTCCTACCATACCTTCGAGGCAGTGGCTGCCGACATCGTGGCCCTCGACGGCACGGCCGAGGAAAAGGTGATCCACTTCTGCAGCCAGATCCTGGCGATCTCCCTGCAGAAGCTCCCGCTGGTCCGCCTGATGTACGCCATCTACTACGGGCCGCCGCAGGGCGCTCCGCATTACGACCTGGAGGTCTTCTTCTTCAGGATGATGGAGGTGGTCCGGCAGATGGTTGCCGCCGGGGTTGAGGGGGGCGAGTTCAGGGAGAAGATGGTCGATGACGTGGCCAGGGCCATTATAGCCATTCTCTCTTCGACCATCAATGAGCAGCTCTCCCGCAGGGAAGACAAGCCCGATGGCGAGACCATGGTGAGGATGCTCCGGCTGCTGATGGGAGGAGTTGCTTCACCGCGGTGACGGCTATGCAAGCTTCGCGTTTAGCCGCCGATCCAATCGTGGCATCGGCGGCGTTGAATCGAGAAAATACCGGCAAGACTCTGGAGGAGTGAAGATGCACGTCAAGAGGGGATTGGTCTCCATGGCAGCATGCCTGCTGCTGGCAACCGGGAGCGGGTGCTCCACTAAAAGTGACGCCAAACCTGCCGCCGGCCCCCCCCAGGTGGCGGTCGAGGTCATGACGGTGACCGGCAGCGACCTGGTCGATGGTGTCGAGGTAACCGGCGCCCTGGCTCCCAAGGTCGAGGCGGAGGTTAAGACGGAGATTCCGGGGCTGGTGAAAGAGCTCTACGTCACGGAATGGGTGCGGGTCCGCAAGGGGCAGCCTCTGGCACGCATCAGCCTGGCCGAGACCGAGGCCCTGGTGAAGAGGGCCGAGGCCAACATCGAGAGCGCCAAGGCATCCATGCTGCAGGTGCGGGTGGCCGCGGAGCGTAGCGAGCGCGAAAGGCAGCGGGTCCTGAAGCTCAAGGAGGCCGGGCTTGCCACCCAGCAGTCGGTCGACGACGCGCTCTCCGAAAGCGAGGCGGCCAAGGCCAGGATCGAGGCGGCCAGGGCACAGATCAGGGCCGGCGAAGAGGAGCTGATGCAGGTCAGGGCCCGGCTCTCCAAGGGCATGGTCCGCTCACCGATCGACGGGGTGGTGGCTCTCAAGGACGTCAATATCGGCTCCCTCACCAGTGACGGGGCCGCGGCCAAGCCGATCTTCAAGATCGTCGACAACCGTCTCATGAACCTCACGGTCACCGTCCCCTCCTCGCAGATGGCGGCGATCAAGATGGGGCAGCCGCTCGAATTCCAGACCGACGGTGTTCCGGGGAAGACCTTCACCGGAAAAGTCATGTTCATAAACCCCACGGTCGATGAAGTCGACCGCTCGCTCAAGGTCATCGCCGAGGTGCCAAACGTGCCGGAACAGCTCAAAGGCGGGCTCTTTGCCAAGGGGAGGATCCTGACCGGCTCCAGGAAGGGGGTCGTCCTGGTCCCGCGCGGGGTCCTGGCCGCCCTCGATCTGGAAAAACGCAGAGCGACGCTGTACGTCGTGGAAAACGGGCTGGCGCGCAAGCGCGAGGTGGCGACGGGAGCGCTCTCGGGGGAGCAGGTGGAAATCGCCTCGGGCCTCAAGGCGGGTGAGCAGGTGGTCAGCCGGGGCGGGTTCAACCTGAAGGACGGCGACAAGGTGCAGGTGGCCAGGAAATGATTCTCTCCGATCTTTCCATAAAACGACCGGTCTTCGCGGCGGTGCTGATGCTGGCACTGGTGACGCTGGGCATCTTCTCCTACCGCCGACTCTCCGTGGAGATGTTCCCGAGCGTCGAGATCCCGGTGATCTCGATCGTGACCAAGCTCCCGGGCGCCTCCCCGGAGAGTATCGAGCGCGAGGTCTCGAAGAAGGTCGAGGAGGCGGTCAACCAGATCGCCGGCGTGAAGCACGTGATGTCCTACTCCCGCGAGGGGGTCTCGACGGTGGTGGTCGAATTCCGCCTGGAAGAGAAGATCAACGAGGTCTCGCAGGAGGCCCGAGCCAAGATCAACGGCATCAGGGGAAACCTCCCCACCTCGGTCGAGGACCCCATCATCCAGAAACTCGACTTCAACGCCCTGCCGGTGGCCTCCCTGGCCGTCAAGGGGAAGGGACTGACAGCCAGGGAACTGACCACGCTGGTCGAGAAGAAGATCAAGCGCCGCCTGGAGAATGTCTCCGGCGTCGGCAAGGTCGACATGGTCGGCTCGGCCAAGCGCGAGGTCCTGGTGACCATCGACCCGACCCGGCTGGAGGCGCTCGGTATCGGCATCGACACCATCGTGGCAGGTCTCAAGAGCGAGAACGTCAACACACCTCTTGGGCGCCTCACCCACGGCGGCAACGAGTACCCCATCAGGATCTCCGGGAAACCCGACCGGGTCGAAGGCTTCCGCAACATGGTCATCGCCCAGCGTGGAGGGCGCGGCATCACCCTCTCGGAGGTGGCCGAGGTCTCCGACGGCGCCAAGGAACAGCGCTCGCTGGCCCTCATCAACGGGGAGCCGGCGGTGGCGCTCGACATCCTCAAGCAGTCCGGCGCCAACATGGTCGAGGTGGTCGACGGGGTGAGAAAGAGCGTCGAGAAGCTCCAGAATGAGCTCCCGGCCGGTGTCGAGCTCTCCATAGTCCGTGACGCATCCATACCGACCAGGGAGTCGCTGGCCGACGTCAAGGAGACCATGCTGATCGGCGGCCTCCTCACCGTGCTGATCGTCTTCTGCTTCATCAACTCCTGGCGCTCCACCGTGATCACCGGGCTCACCCTCCCCATCTCGGTCATATCCTCCTTCATCATCATGAACGCCATGGGGATGACCCTGAACGTGATGACCCTGATGGCGCTCTCTCTGGCCATCGGGCTTTTGATCGATGACGCCATCGTGGTCAGGGAGAACATCGTCCGCCACCTTGAGCACGGCCAGGACCACATGACGGCCTCGCGGACCGGCACCTCCGAGATCGGCCTCGCCGTCTTCGCCACCTCGATGTCGATCATCGCCGTCTTCGTCCCGGTCGCCTTCATGCGCGGCATCGTGGGGCGCTTCTTCTTCCAGTTCGGCATGACCGTCGCCTTCGCGGTGCTGGTCTCGCTCTTCGTCTCCTTCACCCTCGATCCCATGCTCTCCTCGCGCTGGCACGACCCCGCCATAGCACTCAAGGGAAAGAGGAAGGGGCTCGCCCGCTGGCTGGACCACTTCAACGACCGCTTCGACGCCTGGGCCGATTCCTACAAGAAGGCCATCACCTGGTCGCTTGGCCACAGAAAGACCGTGCTCGGCCTGGCCTTCGGCTCCTTCATCGCCGGGATCGCCATCTTCGGCACCCTCGAGTCCTCCTTCATGACCAATGAGGACAAGGGGGAGTTCCAGGTGGCCTTCAAGACCGCCCCCGACGCCAGCATCGCCGAAAGCTCCGACCGGCTGAAGGCGATCCTGGCCGAGGTCTCCAGCATCCCCGAGATCGAGCACACCTACGCCTCGATCGGAGCGGGAGACAGCGGAACGGTGCGGGACGGGTCGCTCTACGTGAAGCTCAGGGAGAAGGGGCGAAGAAAGCGGAGCCAGGATCAAGTCCAGCAGGAGTTCCGGAAGAGGCTCGCCAGGATTCCCGGCATCACCACCTCCATCGAGCGGGTAGGGGACGTGGGAAGCGCTCAAAAGCCGCTGCAGGTGAACCTGAAGGGCGAGGATATCGCCACCCTCAAGCGCTATGCGGCGGCGCTGAAGAAGGAGATCTACCAGATTCCCGGCATCGTCGACCTGGAGGTGACGCTCGACCACGACATCCCGGAATACCGGATGACGGTCGATCGGGAGCGCGCCCAGGATGCCGGCGTCAACACCAACGACATCGCCTCCACCGTCTCCAGGCTGGTCGGCGGCGAGGCGGTATCGACCTACGAGGACGAGGACGGGGACGCGGTCGACGTGCGGGTGAGGCTGCCGGAAGCACTTCGCCGCGATCCGGGGCAGGTGCGGAACCTGAAGCTCGCCGTGGCCAAAGGGGGGCAGACCGCGCTGGTGCCGCTGGCGAACCTGACCAGGTACGAGGTGAGCAACACCCCCTCCGAGATCAACCGCCGCGACCTCTCCCGGCTGGTGACCATCAGCGCCAACCTGGACGACCTCCCCATCGGAACCGCGGTGGCCAAGGTCAAGGAGGCCGCCGCCAGGGTGCCGATGCAGCCCGGCTATTCGGTCGGCTTCTCCGGCGAGGCCGAGGACATGGCCGAGTCTTTCGGATACATGGCCGAGTCGCTGGTGATAGCCATCGTCTTCGTCTATCTCATCCTCGCCGCCCAGTTCGAATCGTTCCTGGAGCCCATGGCCATCATGCTCTCGCTCCCGCTCTCCATCGTGGGGATGGCGGGGATGCTGAAACTCACCGGCGACACGGTCAACATCATGTCGCTGATCGGCCTCATCATGCTGATGGGACTGGTCACCAAGAACGCCATCCTGCTGGTCGACTACGCCAAGGTCCTGCAGAAGCGGGGTCTCCCCCGTTTCGAGGCCGTGGTGGAGGCCGGACGCACCAGGCTGCGCCCGATCGTGATGACCACGCTGGCCATGATCTTCGGGATGATGCCGCTCTTCTTCGCCCTCGGCAGTGGCGCCGAGATGCGGGCGCCCATGGCCCGCGCCGTGGTGGGAGGACTCCTGACGTCGACGGTGCTGACCCTGCTGGTGGTGCCGGTCATGTACACGGTGCTCGACGACCTCGCGGCCTGGATGAAGCACAGGTGGAAGGGGAAGGAGAGGCACGCTTCCCTCCTCCTTGTCCTCGGACTCTCCCTTGCCATGGTCCTCGCCCCCGGCGTCTCGCGTGCCGCAGCCGTTAAGACCTTGACCCTCGACGGCGCCCTCGACATCGCCATGGAGCAGAACCGGGACATCCAGAAGGCGCGGGCCTACGCCCAGTTCGTGCAGGGGAAATACCTGGAGGAGCGCGCCGCCGCCCTCCCCTCCCTCTCGCTGAACGGCTCCGCCGCCTACCTGACCGACTACAGCCAGAGCGCCCTGATGGGGGGAATCTCCACCACCCAGACCCGGGTGGTGGACCTGCGGGTCTCGCAGACACTCTTCAGCTGGGGGAAGATCGGCGCCGCCATCCGCGGGGCAGCCGAGGGACTGAAGACCGCCGAAGACCAGCTGCGCCTTTCCCAGCAGGCCGCGCGCCGGGACGTGACGGTGGCCTTCTATGACGTGCTTTTGGCCAGGGAGCTGCGGGCGCTGGCGCTGGCCAACCTCCAGCAGAAGCAGCGGCACCTGGCGGAGGCCCAGAAGCGGCTGGCGGCCGGGGTGGCGACCGATTACGACGTGCTGGCAGCCCAGGTCGCGGTGGAGAACGCCCGGCCCGAGCTGATCCGCAGGGAGAACGCCATCAGGACGACGAAGGAGCGGCTGCGGCTGATCCTCGCCCTGGACCCGGGGGAGATCGAGGTGGCCGGGGTGCTGGAGGCCAATCCCGTCCCCCTTCCCCCTTTCGAGGAGTCGATGGCCACGGCGCGCCGGATGCGCCCCGAGCTCTCCGACCTGCGGCACCGGGTGGGGATAGCACGGGAGCTTCTTCATATCTCCTCGGCCGAGAACAAGCCGCAGATCGACCTCAGGGGGGGAGGCGGCTACCACCAGTTGCACGCCGCCGGCAAGACCTGGGGCGGCGGGGCCTACGACGTCGGCATCTTCCTGACCTTTCCCTTTTTCGACGGATTCAGGACCAAGGGGAAGGTGGAGCAGGCAAAGAGCGATCTTCGGACCAGGGAACTCGACGAGTCGCAGCAGCTCGATTCGGTCTCGCTGCAGGTCAGGGACGCGGGGTACGGGGTGTCGGAGTCGGAGGAGATCCTGCGGGCGCTTTCGGGGACGGTGAAACAGGCGGAGCGGCTCCTCTCCATGGCGGAGCAGGGGTACGAGCTGGGGGTGAAGACCAGGCTCGAGGTGGAGGACGCCGAGACCAACCTGGTGCAGGCGAAGAGCAACCTGGCCCAGGCCCGCCGCGATTACCAGGTCTCCCTGGTGAACCTCGCCTGGTCCACCGGCATTCTGGGCGAGAGTCAGAAGCTTCCCTGAGACAGCCTGCACCGGGCCCCGTGAAATTTCTTGAATGCCGAATATATCTCCCAGCAATTTCCTGTTGCGCCTGCGCCGGAAAACTGGTAACGTCCTGACATCTCATGGAGTCATCGAGGATCCACCCGCCGCGGCCTCGGATTCCAGCGAGAGCAGATTATTTCTAGGGGATATTTAATGCCGGAGGAATATCAAGCGGAAACCGGAACGCGCATCAGGAAGGCCCGCCAGTCCCTGGGTCTGACCCAGAAACAGTTCGCGGCCTCGCTGGGGATCGTGCAGGGATTCCTGAGCGGCATCGAGACCGGCCGAAAGCGCCCCTCCGACACACTGCTCATCGCCCTCTCCCATACCCACGGCATCAATCCCGGCTGGTTGAAGCACGGCAACGGCGAGCCTTTCAAGGCAAGTAACGCCGCTCCCCCGGTGGGAAGCCTGGCGCCACTGCTCGATGTCATCCCCGAACACTTCCCGCATTCCGGCGTCGAGGTGCGGGGCTACGTTTCGGTCCCCAACCTTCCCGAGGGGTGCTACGCCATTGTCTGTTACGGGGATTTCATGGCACCGACCATCAAGGACGGCGACCTGGTGATCTTCCGGCCCGATGCCGAGAAAAAGAGCGGGGATATAATCCTGGTGAACAACCGGTGGGGGGAGCCGATCCTGAGGAGGTTCCGCCTCAAGGACGAGGAGGTTTATCTTGCGCCCGACAATCCTGCCTACGCCCCCTTCCGCCCCGACGACGGCACGCGGAACATCGGCACCGTGATCGATGTCTGGCGCAAGGTGAAGATCTGAAAAAGCCTTCGGCGGCGCTGCGGGCCGCTAGGCCGGCAACCCGATCGGGTCGCCATCTTTGAGTCCGTTCAGGAAACCTTCAGCCAGTAATCCGAAGCAGCGGTCTTCTCCAGTTCCTGCCTCGACGCGGACTCCTGGTTCTTCGTCAGCAGGATGGCAGTCGTCTCCTTCATCCTGTGAACAAGCCCTTCCTTCTTCGTCAAATCCTTGCCAATAATGAACTGATCGTACTCCCCCTTGAAGTTCTTCATCTTGATGAAGATCTGCGGCGCACGCCCGATGGCATCGCCATGCAGGGGCTTCACCAGGAGGTCGTACCCCTTCCACAGCGCCGCTGCCAGGGCATCGACAGCCGCCGAATCCGGGACGATGATCCTCCAGTCGATGGCCGCGGTCATGATGATTCCAGGCGGAGGCTGCGCTATGAAGTAATGCCCGGCCGGAGCCTCATCGGCCAGGAATTTCAGGAACCGGTCGGAAGTGAGCGATTCACCAACGTGCATCAGGGAGCCCTGGACTAACATATCTTCCTCGCTGTTATCATTGCGACACGACGGACGCAGACAAACCAAGCCGCCCTTCATTTCCTAGCTCTCATGATATCCGCGCATGTTTAATGGCAGCGACAACGGTAAAGGGCGGCGATTGCTGGACAGACGCTGGTCGGCAAGAAGCTGGCATTAAATTAGGCTAAACTACCCCAATTAATGACAAGCTGTCAAGCTTTTGGAGCCCAGGTACGGGTCCAGGGCAAAACCATCAGCCACGGAGACACGGAGAAAATCCGAGAGTACCTGAACTCTCAAAAGAAAGCCTGAAGCTACGGCTTTTGTAGTCCAGGCTGCGTCACTGCTGAGGGAGCATTTTCCCGTAAGGGAAGTGCCGAGAGGATTTCATCGGCAGGGGAAGGGGAGAGACGACCTACGGCTTCTGCTGCGCCTCCCGCGCCTCCCGCTCGAGCTGTCGTCTGCGGCGGCCGCCGAGGAAGCTCTCCTCCACCACGATGGCAACGAAGAGGACGATGAAAAGGGCAAAGATGACGGCCAGGATCTTGAAGAGTAACATCAGGCGCTCCTTGTACGGCGCGGAATTCGGTTAGGCATTTTCGCGCGGGATAAAATTCGGATCGAAGTCTGATCAGACGCCAAACCCGGGTACTGAACCGCAGCTGCCGGGTGATTTGACAGCTTTGGATTTTTGACGGCTAGATTGAATCCGGAGTTATCAGATTCACCATTCACCATTCACCATTCACCATTCACCATTCACCATTCACCATTCACCATTCACCATTTTCAGCCGGCGATCTGGTTGCGCCCCCGCTGCTTGGCCCGGTAAAGAGCCTTGTCGGCGGCCTTGATGACCTCGCCGGGGGTGCGAAGCTGTTCTCCCGAGGCGGCGACGCCGATGCT
>NZ_JBXKJL010000245.1:0-2945 GCF_056994735.1 Geomonas sp. | reverse complement strand
TACAGCGGATTGCAAAAAGATCAGGCCATGTGATAGGCTAGCGGTATGAAAGCCTACACGCAAGAACTGAGAGAACGCATTGTGGCAGCAGTGGATCACGGCGTGCCACGGGAAGAAGTCGCCGAGGTGTTTGGGGTCGGCCTCTCGACGATCAAGCGCTACCTCAAACAACGAAGAGAGACAGGCAGTGTGGCTGCCAAACCGATCCCAGGACGGCCTCCCAAGAAGCTGGGACCTCTGCGAGAGGGCCTGAGCCAGCAACTCGTCACAGTCCCTGATGCCACTTTGGCGCAGCGGTGTCAGCTCTGGGAACAGAGCCATGGTCAGTGGGTGAGTGCTTCAACGATCTGTCGCGCGATCCAACAGTTGGGCTGGACGCGAAAAAAAAGACATTGGCAGCCACCGAAAGGAATGAAGCCGCTCGCCAGCAATGGCGAGAGCAGATGAAGCAGGTGGATGCCCGCCAGTTGGTGGTCGTGGATGAGTGCGGCTCCCACATGGGGTTGACTTCCTTGTATGGCTGGGCACCACGAGGAGAGCGAGCCCATGGTAGCATTCCGCGCAATCGCGGCAAGAATACCACCCTGATGGCGTCTCTCTCCCTCTCTGGGATCGGAGCAGCGATGATCATCGAGGGCTCGACCAATGCCAGTGCTTTTGAGGTTTACGTTGAGCAGATCCTAGCCCCTCGTTTGGAGCCAGGGCAGCTCGTGGTGCTGGACAACTTGAGTGCGCACAAGAGTCAGCGAGTGCAGGCGCTCATTGAAGCGCGCGGATGCCACCTGCTGTTTTTACCTTCCTACTCGCCGGACCTCTCGCCCATTGAAGAGGCGTTTTCCAAGCTGAAAGCTTTTTTACGCCGTGTAGGAGCCCGCACCCGTGAGGAGTTATTGGAGGCGCTCTCTCAGGCCTTGGAAACGATTACTCCTCAAGATGCACTGGGTTGGTTTACTCATTGCGGCTATTTTCCTGCTGCTCAGTAGCTACGATGAAGTGGATCAATCTTTCTGCAAGCCGCTGTAGTGCTGCGTTCCTCATTGGCGATAAAATATCAGGTGGAAGTGTTCAGAGGAGGAAGGAGGCAAGAGATGCCCAAACACGTGAAAGCGCGAGCGGCACAGGATGAAGAAGAAGCACGTATGATACGGAAACTGGCGAACAGCTCTCATGCGCCGGCCGATTGGAAATGGCATGCCCACATGGTGCTGTTGAGCTGGGCAGGCAAGACACCTAACGAGATAGCCGCCCAGCTCGCCTGCCATCCACAAACGGTGCGTATTCATCTGGCGCGCTTCAATGCCGAGGGGATTACTGGGCTGGGCATGCGAGCCGGATCAGGGCACAAGCCGAGGTTAACCGAACAGGAGCGCAGTCGGATCCTCGCCCTGGTCAAGCAAGCACCGCCAGGACACCTGGAGACGCAAGCCGATGGGACCATGCTGGCCCGGGACGAGGAGGGCTCAGCCCAGTGGACCCTTAATGCGCTGGCCCAAGCCGCCAAAGAAGCGGGGATCCAAGTCAAACGCAGCCAGATCCGCCGCATCTACCTGCGGGAAGGAGTGCACTGGCGTCATACCCATAGCTGGGGGGACAGTTCCGATCCAGACTTCGTCTCAAAAGAACGACGGTCGTCTGCCACTACCCCGAGCCGCCCGAGGGGTCGACGACCGTTTGCACCGACGAACTCGGGCCAGTCATACCGCGCACCTTTCCTCCAGCGCCCGGCTGGTCTGCTACGGGCCACCGCATTAAAGCGCCGCTGGATTACAGTCGCGGCCCTGAGAAAACCTGGGTGTATGGAGCGCTGCGCGTGCGCGATGGCAAGGAGCTGACCCGATGCGCCGCCTCGCGCAACTCGAGGAACTACATTGAGTTGCTCAAGGACATCGAAGCCGACAATGCGACGGGCGACCTCTTCATCATCACCGACAACCTCTCCAGCCATAACAGTACCCAAACCTGCGCCTGGTTGGCAGAGCATCCCCGGCTCCATCAGGTCTTCATTCCGACAGGGGCGTGCTGGCTCAACCTACAGGAGGGCTGGTGGCGCCTCTTTCGTCGCGATGCGCTGGCGGGACAGAGCTTTGCCAACCCTGATGAGATTGAGCAAGCCACGCGCATCGCGACCGCTCAACTCAACCGGAGAGCCAAGCCCTGGATCTGGGGCCGACCGCCCAAGGATCATCGCCACTATCGCCGCCTCTTTTGTTATCGCCTTTAAGGAACGCAGCACTAGGACTACAGTTGTAATCTAGGATAGAATGAAAAGGAGAAGAAAACAAAAGAGAAGAAGGAAACCTGCTAATGGCTTCACCACAGTTTGAATCCCCCTCAGCCACATCGGTGGCAGAGATCTGGACAGAGGCGTTCGAGCAGATGTGTCAGCGGATGGCCCCCTGTTTTGTGCAGGTGCAGACCAGGCAGCGAGCGCAGGCGTATGTGCGAGGGTTACTCAGTCCGCTGGCACGCAAAAATAGCTGGCAATTGGCCGAAGAGGCGGGAGAAACGACCCCGTATGCGATGCAATACCTCTTGGATCGAGCCGTGTGGGACAGCGAGCAGCTGCGCGATGTGCTGTGCAGGTATGTGCAGGAGATGCTTGGGGAGAGCAATGCCGTGCTGGTCATCGATGAAACGGGGTTGCTGAAGAAAGGGACCAAGTCGGTGGGAGTGCAACGCCAGTACAGCGGAACGGCAGGGCGCATCGAGAATTGTCAACTCGGGGTCTTTCTCACCTATGCCAGCCAGGCAGGTCATACGTTGCTGGACCGCGCTTTGTACCTCCCCAAGAGCTGGACCCAGGATCCAGACCGCTGTCGAGAAGCGCATGTGCCACCCCAGGTCAGCTTTGCCACGAAACCGGAACTGGCCGCCCGCATGCTCACGCGAACGTTGGACGCCGGTCTCAAAGCGGCCTGGGTGACAGGCGATACGGTCTATGGGAG
>NZ_JBXKJL010000244.1:0-5050 GCF_056994735.1 Geomonas sp. | reverse complement strand
CTGCAGCCGGGCCTGCCTGAGCGCCTCCTCGCGCACCTGCCCCAGCACGAGGTGGTTGGCGAGGATCATCCCGAGTGCCACCGTGATGGCGCTGATCAGCATGAGGCCGGGGATTTTGCTCTTGATGATGCTCAATATAGTTCTCTCGTCCTTTGGCAGCCGCTGCCGGCCGGTGGTTCCTTCACGATTCTCCTGGCCAGAGCGGGGGACCCGAAGCTGGATCGTTTCGGTGAGAGAGGCCCCACCCATGCGGAATCTCCTCCTGCCTACACCCTGAAGCTCCTCTTCCCCTGGGCTTGCAGCCAGGCCAGGAGACGCCCCGGCAGAGAGGAGAGGGGGGCCACCTCGTCGACCCCGCCGCGGGCGATGGCCTCCTTCGGCATACCGAAGACTACGCAGCTCTCCTCGTCCTGGGCCAGCGTGTGCGCCCCCGCTTCGTGCATCTCCAGCATGCCGGCGGCGCCGTCGTCACCCATGCCGGTCATGATGATGCCCAGCGCGTTGGCCCCGGCGCAGTTGGCCGCAGAGCGGAACATGACGTCGACCGAGGGACGGTGCCGGCTGACGGGGGGGCCGTCATTGAGCTGAACGGTGTAGTTGGCGCCGTTTCTGGCCAGCAGCAGGTGGCGGTTCCCCGGTGCCAGGTAGGCATGGCCCGGGAGGACCCGCTCGCCGTGCTCCGCTTCCTTCACCGAGAGCGCGCTCAGGCTGTTCAGCCGCGCCGCGAAAGTCCGGGTGAAGGCTTCAGGCATGTGCTGGGTGATGATGATCCCCGGGCAGTCCGGGGGAAGCGCCGAGAGGAGCGCTTTTAATGCCTCGGTCCCGCCGGTCGAGGCGCCGACGGCGATGATCTTTTCCGTGGTGGCGAAGCGCCTGCGCTCGCTGGGGAGGATGGCGTCGGCGGAGAGCTTGCCGGAGGATACCTTGACCGCCGTACTCCGTTCCGGGCTCCGGCGCACCCCGGCCCGGCAGGCCAGCCTGATCTTCGCGGTCAGCTCACCGGCGTACTCCATGAGGCCGTTGCGGATGTCGATCCTGGGCTTGGTCACGTAGTCGAAGGCGCCCAGCTCGAGGGCATGCAGGGTCACCAGCGAGCTCTTTTCGGTCAGCGAGGAGACCATGAGCACCGGCATGGGGCGAAGCCGCATCAGCTTCTCCAGGAAGGCGAGCCCGTCCATCTTGGGCATCTCCACGTCCAGGGTCAGGACGTCCGGGTTGAGTTCCTTGATCCGCTCCCTGGCCATCAGCGGGTCCGAGGCCGTCCCCACCACCTCCAGGTCCGGCTCGGCGTTGATGATTTCACTTAGCAGTGCGCGTATCAGCGCGGAGTCGTCTACTATCAGCACCTTGATGGCCATCTTCAGATCCCTGTCCTACGCGTCTGTCCTACGCATTCTTTTTACCAGTGCCCGCCCTTCGCCGGGGAAGAAGATGACCTTGCGCGGCCAGCATCCCCTGAGGTCCGAGCCCATCACCGGGATCCCCTCCCCCTTCAGGAAATCGAGGGCGAAGGCGGCGTTGGTTTCGCCGATATCGGTTATTCCCGCCATGACCCGCCCCGCACCGAAAACCTTTGCCTCCAGCCGCATCCGCCTGGCCCCCAGCTCTTCCACCCACTGCAGCAGGCGCCTGATGGCGCAGCGGCCGTAGCGGGTGCTGCACTGGGCGCTGGAGCCGGTGCACCGTTCCCCTTGGCAGCCCTGGGTAACCTCCGGGAGGAGGAAGTGGTTCATCCCGCCGATGCCGCTGCCGCGGTCGTAGAGGCAGACCGAGACGCACGATCCGAGGAGGGTGGTGATGGCTGTGCCGTCGGCGGTGGCGAAAAGCTCCCCCGGCAGTAGTTTCACCGCCTCCATGTTGAAGTGGCGGTCCAGATACCGCGCCATCTCTTTGGCCATCTTTGCTCCGGATGAGACGGGGGTATTAATTCTTAAGCCTGTAGACCGTGTTGCCACAGCTCCTGAAGTTGGCGTCTTCGTGGTGCAGGCTCTCCGAGTGCCCCATGAAGAGGAGCCCGTCGGGTTTGAGCCTCGCCGCCAGGCGGTTGAGGACCGCCTGCTGGGTTTCCTTGTCGAAGTAGATCATGACGTTGCGGCAGAAGATGAAGTCGAATCGCTCGCTCATGGGCCACTTCGCGTCGAGCAGGTTCAGCCTGCGGAAGGTCACCATCCGCCGCACTTCGTCCTTAACCCTGGCGAGCCCCTCCTTCCTCCCCGCGCCCTTCAGGAAGCCTTTCCCCACCAGTTCCCCCGGCACCTTCTGCAACTGCTCCAGGGTGTAGATCCCCTGCCGCGCCTTGGCCAGCACCCCGGTGTCGATGTCGGTGGCCAGGATCCGCACCGGCGGGGAGTGCCTGAAGAGCTGCAGCGCGGTGAGCGCGATGGAGTAGGGCTCCTCGCCGCTGGAGCAGGCCGAGCTCCAGATGGAGATGGAGCGGCTCTCCTGGCGGGCCAGCCGCTCCCCCAGGATGCGGAAATGGTGCGGCTCCCGGAAAAAGGAGGTCATGTTGGTGGTCAGGGCGTTGATGAAGGCTTCCAGTTCCTCCTCATCGCCCGCCTCGATCACCCTCAGGTAGTCGGCGAAGGATTCCAGCTCCCTGGCCCGCAAGCGCCGCGCCAGGCGGCTGTAGACCATGTCCATCTTCCCGGGAGCGAGCGAGATCCCCGCCTTGCGGTAGATCAGCCCCCTGATGCGGGCGAAGTCTGCCTCGGTGAAGTGGTAGGGAAGGGGGGCGCCCTCGATGCTGTGGCGGTAGTCGCCGCCGGCTGTTACAAGGGCGCTCCCTCCTGTCCCGTATTTGAGGGCCGGGCGGCTCAGAACTCCTTCCACTCGTCGTCAAGCTCCGCCGCTTCCGCTGCCGCTGATGCCGGACGGGGCGCAGGCTTGGCCACCCGTGCCGCCGCCTGCTGCCGGACCTTCTTGTCCACTGCCTTCTCCTTGGGCGCGCCGCTCCGGGTCGGCTTGCGCTTCGGGGCTGCCGCCTCGGCCTTGTGACCGGCGTTCTCCAGCCTGAAGCGGGCCACCACCTCGACCAGCTGCTGGGCCTGCTCCTCCAGCGACTCGGCCGCGGCTGCAGCCTCCTCCACCAGCGCCGCGTTCTGCTGGGTCACGTCATCCATCTGGGTGATGGCGGTGTTGACCTGCTCGATGCCGGAGGACTGCTCCACCGACGCCGCCGAGATCTCGGCCATGATGTCGGTGACGCGCTTGATGCTGGTTACGATCTCCTGGGTGGTCCGCCCGGCCTCTTCCACCAGCCGGCTGCCGTCCTGCACCTTTCCGACCGAGTCCTCGATGAGAGCCTTGATCTCCTTGGCCGCCCCGGCACTCCGCTGAGCGAGGCTCCTCACTTCCGCAGCCACCACGGCGAAGCCTCTTCCCTGCTCGCCGGCCCTTGCCGCCTCCACCGCGGCGTTCAAGGCCAGGATGTTGGTCTGGAAGGCGATGCCGTCAATGACGCCGATGATGTCGGAGATCTTCTTCGAGCTGTCGGTGATCGACTCCATGGTGCGCACCACGCGGGTGATGACCTCGCCCCCCTTGACCGCCACGCCGCTGGCGTTGATCGCCAGCTGGTTGGCCGCCTGGGCGTTCTCCGCGTTCTGCTTCACGGTCGAGGTCAGCTCCTCCATGCTGGAGGCCGTTTCTTCCAGGGCGCTCGCCTGCTCCTCGGTCCGCTGCGAGAGGTCGGCGTTCCCCGCGGCGATCTGTTCGGTCGCGGTGGCAATCGACTCCGCCCCGTGCCGGACCTCGCCCACGATCTTGGCCAGCCCCTGGTTCATCTCCTTGAGCGAGCTCAGAAGCTCGCCGGTCTCGTCGTTGCTGCGCACCTCGATCTGGGCGGTGAGGTCCCCGGAGGCGATCCGCTGCGAGGCGCTGATGGCCTCGTCCAGCGCCTGCTTGATCTTCCTGGCCACGAAAAAGGCGAAGGCGAAGATGACCAGGGAGAGGGCGAGGGTACCCCCGATGATCTGCCACCTCATCTTGTTGGTCTGGGCCTTGACGTCGTCCACGTAGATGCCGCTGCCGATCACCCAGCCCCATTCCTTCATCAGCTTCACGTAGGAGATCTTGGGTACAGCCTGGGTGCTGCCGGGCTTGGCCCACATGTAGTCGACCACTCCCTCCCCTTTATCCTTGCAGACATTGACGAACTCCACGTAGAGACGCTTGCCGTTGGGGTCCTTGAGCTCGGCCTGGGACTTGCCGACCAGCTCAGGCTTCACCGGGTGCATCAGTACCTTGGTGTCCATGTCGTTGACCCAGAAGTACTCGTTGCCGTGGTACTTCAGGTCCCTGATCTCGTCCAGCGCGTCCTTTTGCGCCTGCTCGACGGTCCGCTTGCCGCTCTTCACGTCGTTGAGGTTGCTCTGCAGCACGTTGTAGGCGACCTCGACCACCCCTCTGGTGGCCTCGATCTTCTCGTTCATCAGGCGCTGCTCCATGTAGGGGAGCACGTAGAAAAGAACGCCCAGCATGATCATGGTCACGGTGGCGATGGAAATGCTGAGGATCTTGGTGAGGATCTTCCAGTCTTTAAAGCTCTTAATTTTCATGCCTTGCACCTCTCGTAATTATTTTTTTCAGTCCAGGGAACCGTTCATGATCTGCAGTTCGTCGCTGCCCATCAGCTTCTCTATGTCGATCAGGATCAGCATCTCGTCGCTGACCGTCCCGATGCCGGTGATGTAGCGGGTATCGACCGACGCCCCCAGTTCCGGGGCGGGCTTGATGCTCTCCTCCGGCAGGGCCACCACGTCGGAGACCCCGTCCACCACCATGCCGATCACCTTCCCCAGCACGTTGATGATGATGACCACGGTGAATTCGTGGTAGGTCGCCTCGCCCACGCCGAACTTCAGGCGCAGGTCCACGATCGGGACGATCACCCCTCGCAGGTTGATCACCCCCTTGATGAAGTCGGGGGTGTTGGCGATCCGGGTCACGCTGTCGTAACCCCTTATCTCCTGCACCTTCAGGATCTCGATCCCGTAGCTCTCGGTGGCGAGCCTGAAGGTCAGGTACTCGGACGCGGCGGGCCCGCCGCCAT
>NZ_JBXKJL010000243.1:0-5929 GCF_056994735.1 Geomonas sp. | reverse complement strand
AATATGTATCTGCTAAGTGTTCAGTTGTCTTTTTATCAACTGTAGCACCAACACCTTCTAGTATTACCTTTATATCTTTTAGAAGCTTATTTAACCTTTGTTTTTCGTTGAATGAAGCTAAGTCTATGTTATCAGTTGTTGCATATATATAAGCCAATTGATTTAATATATCCTCATAGGCTTTCTTATAACTATTTTTTAACTCTACTATAACTTTTTCGGCTTTTCTCATATATGTATTATCGTGATATTCTACTCTATCTAACCAATATTCTTTATTTTTTTGCTTATTCATAAAACAGCCCCCTTATATATTGCTTATATCTACACCATATCTTTCTTTATAATAAGGTATAAACTTGTTTTCAAGCCAATAACTGTAATTCTTCGGATGCTTTTCTCTGTAATCTCTAATATCGTTAGTTATTTCTTCAAGTGTCATCCATAAATATTCATCATTTACTTGAAACGGGAAATTAGTTATTTCAAGTATACATTCTAAAATCCATCTAGTTTGTCTATGTAATTTGATTTTATTATAATTTTTCAAATAAAAAGCCTGTGCTGTATCTCCAAACTTTAAAGACATAGCTTCCCAATCGCAAACCATTTGCAAAATATATTTTCTTGGCATTTCTAACCCTATCCAATAATTCCAATGATGTTTGTTTGTTAAATAATGTTGTTCCCATGCTTTTTCAAAATCCTCTTTATATTTAACTTTATCTATATAAAAATACCTAGCGTAAGGTATAAATTCACTCGGTAAGAATTTTGATAAATCATGTGTAAAAGCGTGAATATACAGTTTTCTTTTCCAACACGTTTTAAATACGTTTTTCTTGTGTTCTAATATATATTTAAAATATTCTATATAGTTTTTTATTTTCATAATAAACCTCCTGTTTTATAAAAAAGAAGCCCTATAAGGCTTCCTCTTTATTTGTAGTTATATTTGTATTATCTTTGTTTTCTGTAGGCTTAGAAGCGTCTTTAAATGCGTCGTTATAGTTATCCATGCCATTCATCAATTCTTCTTTCTCTAACTTAACCTTTTCATTCTCTGCTTGTGGATCATCAATCCTTTTCATCCAAGAAAGTCTAGTTTCTCTTGATACTATTCCTTCTAATTGTTTAATCATGTTAGTTATTTCTGTTTCATTCTCTGGAAGGTTTATATAGAAGCTAGGCTTTATTTGTGTGAAGTCATAAGAAGCACTTTTGTATTTGTTATAGTGTCCACAAATTAATTCAACCCTTCTCATTAAGCCCGTTTTAAACTTCCTTTGTTTCTTTCCTAATAGTGTGACAAATCCCATAAGTTTATACTTTAAAGCTTCCCCACTAGCTGTGCCGAAAGTATCATCAGTAAGACATGGCACAAGCGAAAACTTATGTATATCCTTATCTAATCTAGTTGCATAATTCTCATTTGCTGTATCAACTATATCTTTTATAAGAAACTCAACTTTTCCATTTTCAGCATCAAAGTTAATTATCTTTTGTTCTTTAAGTTGTTTAAAATTCTTATCCTCCGGATCTAAATAAGCCCCTGTAATAACCATATAACAATCATTGAAGTATTCAAACTCATTCATTCTATCAGAAGAAAGCTTATCATAACTATCTATAAGACTTTTAACCTTTTCAGCATCTCCATATAATTTATCGTTATTAGGATAGTATGTAAAAGGTACGTCTATGAAGCTGTGTTGTACTACGTTAAAGCCATTTATTTTATTATCAGCTTCTAATACTTTAATTGTTTCAGTACCTTCTTTTTTCTCATAGTAGTTATAATAATATATATTTCTATCGTCATATACTTCAATTGTGTAATCGTCTTTTTTCTCTGTTTGTCCTAGTTTAAAAGTTTTATAATATCTAACAGCTAATATTAGGTTTTCTTCAACAGTATTGTCAAAGACCAAAGCCACTTCTTCAGTTGCTATATTCTTAAATCTAGGTATTTTATTATTATCTATATAAAGCATTTCAACAGCATAACCATCTATACTTTGTTTTTCAGCTATAGAGGTGTTAGTGTCTTCTTCGTCATTGTAATCAAATATATTATTTAATTCTTCTAACAACTCGTCGCCTTCTTCTGCTTTCTTAGTCCATGATACAGGAATACCCACCAAAGCACCTACACACATATTTGTTATATAACTGAAATAAGGGTGTGCTATCTTATTATTAGGCTTCAATTTGTCTATCATTTGCCTTTGTAGTATATCATTATCATTATCATAGTATGCTTCTAGTTTCTTTATTCTCTGTGCTTCTGGTTGATGAGTTTCTAGTATGTAGTCTATGAGTTGTTTTGATATTTGACCTGTTTCGCCCTCATAAATGAAAGACCTATCTAGTTTAATCTTTCTCATTGTCTAACCCCCTTTAAATGTTAAATGTATTTTTACTATGTGTTCTTAAAGCATTACCTTTTAAATCTGATACCTCGTAACCATCTAAGCCATACCATATAGCACTAAATGTATGAGGATCTTTGTCAAATTCGTCTTCTATTACGTTGCCATCTTTGTCTTTCTTAAAAGTTAAATCTTGTAATTCATCAATTATATTTCTACACTTATCAGAACATACTATTTTATGGAATCTTTTAACCTTCTTAGTATTCTGTAGCCTACTACCTTGAAACTTCTTGCAAGGTGTCATATTAAACCCTTGTTGCCTGTAATAAGCTATACTCTTAGGTTCGGCACTCTCTGATATTATTCTTTCTCTAGTGCGTTTAAATTCTTCTAAATCTTTCGCAATTTCTGGATCTGTTTTGCCTCTAGAATAATACTCATAATATAAGTATAGTATCTTTCTGTCATGGTCTATTGCCATTCTTACAACAGCATTGTATGAGGTTTCAAAACCGAAGTCTAGCCCTACCCTTTTCATACTTCTAGGTATCTTGTTTACTTGTTCCATTACTTCTTCATGTGCTTGTACTTCAAATTGAGGAAGTACCTTAACCCCATTAGTGCCGAATTGCCCCTTACGTGCTATCCTGTATAAGTCTGGGTCGTGTAGTTTTAAACTTTCTAAAGAAGCTATGTAATCTTCTGGTAAGAATAAATTATCGTCAGCTTTAGAGTGATGATAGTATATGTTGTCCTTTATAATTGTACCTTTTTTATATAATTCTTCATCATCTAAGAATACAACTTCTTTGTTATCAGCATCTTTAGTCTTAAAGAAATGTTTATAGGTCCAATTAGATTTGCTTACAGGATTAGTTGATAGTATAAGATGGTTCTTTAATGTTGGGTGTCTTAGACGACCATTTAAGACCTCTAAGAAGCCTTCGTATTTAACCTCTGAACATTCTTCTATCCAAGCCATTGATAAGCCATTTATAGACTTCAGCTTGCGAACATGATCCAACCCTTTATATATGATTTCAGATCCATTAGGAAACTTTATGCACATAGGACTTTTCATGACTTTAACCTTTTCTGATAATCCTAAATCGTCAATTATTTCTTCAAAGAGTGAATGACAACTATCACGCAATGTATCATATACCTCACGCACAACAAGACATTTCCTTTTTTCTTCTAGAAGTTTCAATATAACTTTTAGTGCTATGTGATATGATTTACTACTACCATAACCACCTACACTGAAATATACCTTTTGTGACCAATCAAATAGAAAGTCCTCAAACCTTGGATTAACTTCTTTTACCACTTCCATTTATTCAGCTTCCTTTGTAAATATAGCATTATTGTCTCTTATAACTTGATGTAAGCCTGTTGCTATTTCATCGACGATAGTTTCTTCATTGCTATTATTTACGTCTAAATTTCGCTCTCTTATAATGCCATGTATCAATTCATGTAGAAAAGTTTGTTCTTGTCCTTGCAAGTCTTGTATTTCATTATTTATCTTTATATTGTGAAATTCATAATCTATAATGCCTTTACATTCCATGTTGTTCAATATTAACTTTTCATCTGAAAGCTTTATGCTATAATCACAACTACCTATTCTTATTTTATTAGGTATGTTCATTAATCCACTTCCTTCTTCTTCTTATTAATCGTTATCTTAATATCATTGTCTTCTAAGTCATCTAAGTCTTTCTTATATAAAGCTTCTAATGTATTCAATTCTTTTATAGTCCCTGTCATTGTATCAGCACTAACTTTCTTCAATCCTTTTTCTTTTATATCAGCCTTTGCTATTTCTTTCAACCATATCAAATCATTTATGGCATCTTCTCTTGTCCAAATAGCTTTTTTACTCGTTTCATTTATCAGTTGCCTATACCTTGCTTTAATCTTATCATTCTTGAACATTCTACTTGCCCTACTATCTATAGTTTCGTCTTTAGCGTTAGGGCATTTAAATGCGTGTCTATATGCTTCCCTTTGGGACTTTCCTTCAACTAGGGCTTGGACATATGCTTCTTGTCTTGCTGTTAGCATATCAGCCATATTCAGCACCCCCTTTTATATTTATTTTAACAATTAAATAAGAAGCTGTCTAATACAACAGCTTCTAGCTTAGTTTTATGTTATCCTTCTATAATTTCAAAATATATATAATCTATGTTTTCGCTATTAGTTAAAACAAAGTCTCTTGTCTTTCCTATTCCAAACCATTTTTTTCTTTCTAAATTTTTTTGTACCTTCTTATAAAATTTCATTAATCTTTTCCTATCTTTTACATTTACATCTATAACATCTTTGTCATTTTCTCTATCTTTGTATATAACTGTTATTCTAACTCTCATTACCTCAAACCCCTTATCAACAATTTATCTATCCTACCTTGTATCTTCTTCTTAACCTTAACCCTTTTGACTTTCTTCATCAACTGTTCTAGTCTTTTTATTTCTTGGAAGTCGTATAGGTCATTATTTATTTGTAAATCTTCTATTTGTCCTTTTAATATATTATTTTGATTCTTTAAATATATACCAGACCAATATAAGCGACATTTTTCTTCCTGTATCTTTGGTATTATTTCTAATTCCTCTTTCAACTCACTAACTCTAAACATTAACCTTTCGCCTATTTCCCTAAGTGATTTGTTAGCCACTTCATAATTAGCAACCTTTCCTTCTAATTCTCTTATATACATTTCTAATTCCTGTATATCATCATTCTTTTTAATTATTTTCTCGTGTAAGTTAATCATTTCATTATGCCTTTGTTCTGCAACTTTTTTAAAAGTATCTAAGGCATTTGCCTTTCCTTCTAACTCTGGTATAACTGACATAGTATAATAGTTTGTCCTGTCTGTAAAACCTCTGTTATATCCTTCTTTAATTCCTCTTTCCTTACTCATTTCAACTTGTCTTTCTAAGTCCTGTTTACCCTCTGCAATTCCTTCTAACTTAGCCTTTCTAACTTCTTCTAATAACCTCTTTTTAGTTATAAACATTAGTTATTCCCCCTTATATTTATTATTTGTTTTCTAATTCAGTTACTTTCTTTTTCAACAATTCTATTTCCTTTTGTTGTTTCTTAATTGTAGACATTATTCTATTTATTCTTGTTATAATTTCAACCTTACTATTACCAGGCATAAGCATTTAATCCACATCCTTATTTTATTGTTTCGCCATACTTCCATATATAACCACCACAAACATTTCTTTTGCCTAAACAAGCACTTCTTATGGATTGTCTTTTTAAGCCTGTCTTATTTTCTGCATCTCTCATTTTCGTAAACACTTCTATAACCTTATTAGTCTCGAAATCTATTTGTTGTATTTCTCTTTTGATCCTTTTACCCCTTCTCTTAACTTCTTTTTCCATTTCTTTTTCTTCCTGTATTTTCAATGCCTTTTCTATCTTCCTATGTATTTCATCCTCTAATACTTTATAGTCTCTTATATGTACTTCTAAGCCCTCTAGTTTAGCCGAAGCATATACATATTCTTTCAATTCTTCTCCGTATAGTA
>NZ_JBXKJL010000242.1:0-2048 GCF_056994735.1 Geomonas sp. | reverse complement strand
GTGTTCTTGGTGTCCAGCGTCGGCCCGGCAACCTCGTGGATCGAGAGGGCCGTCGAGTCGTCGAAGATGCCGTTATCCAACCAGTCGATCGAGTACTGGATCAGGCGCTTGGCGTAGGTCGGGTTGTGCACGTAGGCCCCGCGGTCGCCCTGCTTCAGCAGGAAGTAGTTGTAGTAGGCCCCCATGTTGTTGGAGCGCTCGATGGCGGTGGCTCCCCAGCTGGCTACCGCGCCGCCGTCGGGGTTGAAGCCTTTGGCCTGGAGCTCGGCCTTGAGTACCGCCAGCGCCGCGGCGAAGCCGTTACGGTAGATGTTCAGCTGGTCGACGGTCATGTTGGGGCCGCCTCCCAGGCTGGAGGGGTGGCACTTGTCGCAGACCGGGATCTGCGCCGGGATGGCGGTCACCGCCCCGCTGTTGTTCTTGAAGACCGCGGCGAAGCTGTGCTTTTGTCCCGGAGATCTCATGTGGCAGACCACGCAGGCGCCGCTGGTGCCGGTGTCGACCGCCGAGGCGGCGCTTCCGATGCCGGAGTGCCAGGTGTTCTGCTTGTTGAAGTCGACAGTCCTGCCGCGCGGCGTCCCGTCGAACTCGTAGCCGATGTTGTTGTCCATCACCCCGCCGCCGGCCATGTAGTGGTTGAGGAGGCGATTGGCCGCGGTGAAGTTGGTGAAGGCGGAGACCCGTTTCACCATCTCGCCGTTGGTGGTCCCGGCGTGGCAGCGCAGGCAGACGTTGGAGACGCCGTAGTCGTAGTTCTTGTACGAGAGGGTCACCTGGTTCACGGCGTCCACCCGGAAGGTGAAGGCGGCAGCAGAGCTGTAGGGCTTGAAGGGACGGACGGCGAATTCGGGGGTGTGGCAGGCGTTGCAGGCCAGCACTTCCTTGGTCTTGTCGCCGGCGTTCCCCCAGGCCTTGGTCACCTTCGAGCTCGAGTAGGCGATGAAGCCGGTGGCGGTATGGCAGCGCACGCAGCCGTCCATGGTCTTGAAGTCCTTGCTCATCCAGGCAGCTTCCAGGCTCGCGGCATGCTTGGAGCCGGCCCAGGCGTGGCGGTTGTCGTCGGCGGCCTGGGTGTCCTGGGTGGCGCTGTGGCAGTTCGCGCAGCTGACACGGGAGGTCACGTAGGAGGCGGGATAGGTCCCGGTGGTCAGGTTGTTGAAGTGCGGCGTCTGCTTGCCCAGGAAGAGGATCGGCTGGGTGCTGTGGGCATCGTGGCAGTTGACGCAGCCGTTGGTGCCGGGCTTGTTCAGGTGACCAGGGGTGCTCGGCTTGAACGAGGTGTGGCAGCCCTTGCAGACGTCGATCGGGTGCTGGATGGTGTAGTGGTTGGTGTCCGGCTGGCCCGGGAGGTGGCAGAACTGGCAGCTCACCACGGTGACGGTGGTGAGGTAGTGCTTGGAGGAGTCGTATTTGGGAACCAGGTCACCGCTCCTGCCGGAGTGGCAGGAAGCGCAGTATAGAGACTCGTAAGCCTGGCGGGTGACCACGTTGACATTGATGCTGTTTGTGTCGCTGTGGCCCAGCCCGTCGCTGGCCGTCAGCATGACGGTGTACGTTCCCGGCTTGTCCGCATAGAAGAGGGGCTTGCCGCTGGCGTTGTTGTCGAAGGCGCCGCCGGTCAAACCGGTCGGGGAACTGTCGATGACAGACCAGAGGTAGGTGAGGCTGCCGATATTGGTGGTACTGAGAGTGCCGTTCAGCATCACGGCGTAGGCCGGTCCCAGGCCGGTGGTCTGACCGTCCTTCGGGTTCGCCACCGCCGTCACTTTGGGTATGACGCTGAAAACCGCCGTAAGCGTGTGGCTGGCCTGGATGTTGACGAAGGTGTAGGTCCTCACCGCCCCTATCGAGACGCCATCGACCGAGACGTCGGTGACCTGGTAGCCGGTGTCGGGATTGATATTGAAGGTGTAGGAGCCGCCGGCCGGGAGGGAGTTGACCGGAGGCGAGCTGAAGGCCGGGACGATGGCGCCTCCGGGGGTGACCGCGGGGGTCACGCTGAAGGTCTTGGTGGCGAAGTAGGCGACCAGGTACTGGGTGCCTGCCAC
>NZ_JBXKJL010000241.1:0-36814 GCF_056994735.1 Geomonas sp. | reverse complement strand
TAGTTGGTGGTGCCGTCGACAGGATCGATGATCCACTTGTAGGGAACCTTCTCCGACAGGTAGTCGTTCTCCTCCGCCAGGAAACTGTGACCGGGGAAGGCGTACCGGAGAGTGTTGACGATCATCTCCTCGCACTGGCGATCCACCTCGGTCACCAGGTCGACCTCCCCTTTGTACGACACCGAATGCTCGGCTCGAAGTTGCTCCTTCTGGAGTGCCCCGGCGGATTTCGCGGCAGCTACTGCGGCCTCCAGATAGGCCTGCATCTCAATAGGCATCGCATACCCCGGGTCTTGCCTTGCATGCCGCGACCTGCTCCAGCAGCTCACGCATCTGCTCCAGCAGAGTGAAGTGGATCTCGTCCTCCTCGGCGATCTTCTGGAAAAGCTCCCTCTCCCAGCCGTGGGATGCCTGGCGCGCCAGCTGTCCGCAGAGCCTGGCACTGGCGGCTTCGAAATCCATGGCGCCAACGTATGAGGCGATGTCCCCATTGAAGTCGGAAAGTGCGGCGTCTTCAAAGGAGAGGGTGCGAAGGATGCGCTTGGCCCCGTCAAGGGTCTGCGATCGTGCCAGGTCCACCTTACCGCCGGCCTGCAGGGCACGCAGGGCATCGGCATGCCTTACCTCGTCCTCCGACAGCATGGCAAAGATCCGGCTCAGGCCGTCGATGCCGACCTCGGCGCCGAAACGTTCGTATTGCTGCTTCCCGTCCCCTTCCTTGCGGAGCACCACTTCCCTTGACGTCATAATCCCCCTCCACATTAAATTGTTTTTTTGGCCTGGAAAACAGTACCAGAAAAACAAAAAATTTCAAAAGATTCAGAGGTCATGGTTTCTTCATGAGGATAAAGAGCAGGCGCGGCCAGGGGTACCGAAGCACCGGGCAAAGAGGCTTCAGTCGGCGTCTGGCTCCTCAGCGGAGAAGACAATGGGGGTCTTCCCTTTTTGCCCCGTCCGATCCAGCCAACGGCAGGCTTCTTCGGGTGAGCTGATCTTATGGTCCACCACCCGCAGAATAAGCTCCTTGGTGACGATGGTGTTGAACCTCCCGTGGTAGGTTATTCCTCGCCTCTGCCCGGGGAGCTTCGCCAGGAAGGGGACGTGCTGCCTGTCGAGCTGCTGGTCGTAGGTGTTGGTTCTCCAGTGATGGTCCGACGAGACGATAACGAGAGTCTTATCCCACAGCCCCCTCTCCTCCAGATTCCCGCGCAGCTCCGCCAGGCAGCGGTCCGCCAGGGCAAGGTTGTCGAAATAGCCGTATCGTTTGTCGCGATTGAAACCGAAGCTCCCGGTGCGCCGGTCGTAGATATTGGGCGAATGGGGCACCGAAAAGTGCAGGAACATCAGGCTGGCGTCGTTTCCCTTGATCGCCTTGCCGACGTCGCCCCGCATAGAGCGCACGATCCCTATCTGGTTCCCGGCGAGCATGGTGTCCTTGCAAAGCAGGAAGCGCATGTCGATCATCTCGCGCCACTGGTGCAAATAGACGTCGAGGAGGCTGTCGGAAACGTAGAAATTGTACCGGGGATAGTCATGACAGAGGTCGACATCCTTCATCGTCCTGCCGTAGGGGAGAAACCAGCCCAGAAGAGCGGTGCTGCCGCCGCGCTCCTTGATCTGCCGGAAGATTGTGTCCTGGGAGGAGAAGTCGCTCTCCCGGAGTTTCGCCATCCCTTCCAGGACCAGGCGGTCGGCACCGGCCGCGACCGTCCTTTTCAGCGGGAGCCCGGTCAAAAGCGAGGGAAGCGAGGTCTGGGTGTTGTCATTAGGCGAGTAGGCCTCGGTGGCGAAGAGGGAGGTCGCCTTCAGGGCGTCGAAAGCCGGGAGGGATAGAAAGGGCGGGCGGCTGCCGAAGCCGAGGCGGTAATCGGTCTCGTCGAAGATGACCCAGACCACGTTCATGCCGAGTCGATTGCGCAGCGGGGCGGCCGGCTGGAGCCGATGCGGGTGGAAGAGCGCCGGCGGCTCGACCTTGGCGATGGCCTGGACCGACTCCCCGACCGTGACCAGGAGGTAGGGGGCGAAAAGGAGCGGGGCTACGGCATAATGCCTGGCGAGCCACTTCCGATACCGGACCAGGAGGGCCACCGCCATGGCTGCCGAAAGCCAGCAGGCGGCGGCGAGCAGGGAGGCGCTCCGCGGGCCAAAGAGGAAGACGAACCTGGCCACCGTGAAGAAGGCAGCCCCGACGCCGTAGGCGACCACGATGCAGGTGATGAAGAAGAGTCCCAGCACCAGCCAAGGGAAGAGCCTCGGCCGCGCCCTGCAAAGGCGCACCAGCACGAAGAGGACCAATCCCCAGGTGACGACGTTGAGCAGAGCTGCGAGGTAGGTGTTGAGCGGCGAACAGGGGAGAAAAAAGCTGGTCCCCTCGTGGTAAGGGAGTATCTTCAGCCACAGTTTCACCAGCCAGAGGTTGGCCACGGAGAGGCAGGCGATCAGGTCGCGCCAGCCGCCCTTACCGGACAGCACGTTTTTCCAGGACATAGAGCCAGCGCTCCTGATTGGGGACTTTGCTGCTTTTTTCGATGGTGAAGAACTGCTCGGCACTCCGCTCGAAGTGCTCCCGGGTCAGATGGCTGTACAGCGCGTCGCGCCCCCGGACCAGCCGCCGGAACTGGGGGTCGTCCGGTGAGACGTACTCGATGACGAGGTGGCGGCTGGTGACCCGCGAGGCCAGCGCCAGGATCTCCTGCAGGGGGATCTGGTCGCAGACCAGGAGATGATGGATCAGGGCCAGCATGAAGACCGCGTCGAAATGGCCGTGCGCCCGGGAAAGAAAGGATGGGGTCTCCTCGTTGTTCCAACCGGTCGAAGGGGTGGGCCGGGCGAAGTCGACCACCAGGGGGAGAATGTCGAGCTTCTCCCGCTGCGCCTCGCTGAACAGCCTCCCCACCACGGCGGCGTCCTGATCGATGGCCACCACCCGGGCTCCATGGGAAGCAGCCAGCCGGGAGAAGTGCCCGGTGTTGCAGCCGACATCGAGTACCCGCGCCGGCCTGGCGCCTTCCAGGAAGCTGGCCACGAACGAGCTCTTTTCGCCGAACGATTGCTCGTCGTAGCTGCAGGTCCGGCAGTAATCGCCCCAGCCGGTGGAGCGGGAAGGTGCGGGGGCGGGAGATCTCTCCAGCTTGCGGCGCAGCCTCCTGACCAGGGTCTTCAGAACGAAGCGCGACTGGTCGTGGTTGTCGAGCCTGCGCGGGCGGTAGATCTCGTTACCGCTCCCCTCCGCCCTGCCGGAGAGCCAGACAGGGAGGGAAACGGTGGTGAGGAGGCTCGGTCGCAGGCGTCTCAGCGGGCTCAGCATCCGGTAGAACTGGTCAGGCTCCAGACCTTCGCGCCGGGCGAGGAAAAGGGGGGCAAGGGGAAGCTGCAGCACCTTCGCCGCCAGCAGCGGAAGGAGAAAGGTCCTCATGAACTGCCCCTGGGCCAGCCAGACCGGATCACCCGGCTCCCGATTCTCGAAGGACAGGATATCGACGAAGACGGGACGGGTGCCCTCGAAGAGGATATTGTAAGGGGTGGCGTCCTTGAGGCCGATGCCGTGGTCGAGCCCGGCCTCGGCAATCTCCAGGGTCAGGAGAGCCGCCGCCTTAAGCATCTCGAAGGGCCATTCCGCCGGGAAGGAGGGAAAGGGTACCGCTTCATGAGCAAGGACCAGTTCCCCCGGCTTCACGACCGCGGCCAGCTGCTCCGGGACCGACTTCAGGATGCGGGTCCTGACCACCTGCCCCGCCTGCATCAGTCCCTGGAAGAAGTCACCCCCGACGACCGAGCGGCAAGCCTCGGCGGAGGCGGAATAGACCTGCCTTACCGGCTCCGAGCCGAGGAAGTGGAGACGGCCGGAAGGGTCTCTAAAGGAGCGGGCGCTACTCCTCATGCTTTTTCAATAACGCGGAGACGAACGACAGGATCCTTCTGAAGTAGAAGAGGAGTCCGATGAAGAAAGAGACGGTGAGCTGCCACAACATGATGCCGGAACCGGGATCGGAATAGGCATGGGCATGGGAGGGAAAGAACAGGCACAGGTAAAGAACGGGAAGGATCCATTTCATCGGGCACTCCTTTGGCAACTCGGTACTATTGCAAGACTTTCTTTCTGCTTCTGCTCTACCCTCCGCAGATAGACGGGACATGAGCGGTAATCCCCGATACAGAGGGAGAGCATTTTGCTGATATTGGCGCTGGAGATGTTCATGCAGTAGCAGTCAGCGAAGGGATTGGGTAGGTAGACGCAGACCCGCACCCGATCCGAAGTCCCTGCTCCCTGCTGGCTCATCTGGCTGTTTTTCATTTCGATCAAGACCTCGCTGCTCGTGCTGCGGCGTAGTAGGGTGACAGGCATGGAATCTGTCATGCCTAAGAGCAAGGGGGATGCCAGCGCTGCAGATGGGCGGAAAGACAGGAAACGGCGGTGAGCCGAGGGCGACAGGGGTGGGCAAAGTGAAGAGTGCTGACGGCGCGGGGGTGGGCAAAACGGGGAGTGCTAGAGCCGGTACTTCTCCAGCATCCTCTTGAAGCTGCTGTAATCGACCTCCAGCAGGCGGGCGGCCTCCATCTTCTTGCCGCCGGTGGCGGCGAGGGCCTGGCTGACGGCGTTGCGCTTGAGCTCCTCCAGGGATTGCAGGCGTGGGGCCGGTTCAGACGCGGACCAACTCCGGGAACCCATCGCCGTGGCCAGATCGTCAGCGGTGAGGAGTTCGCCGGCAAAGAGGGCGGCTCGCTTCATGACGCTTTTGAGCTCCCTCACGTTTCCCGGCCACCGGTGACGGCCGAGCATCAGCGCGGCGTCCGGGACCATGCGCGGAGGGACGCGCTGCAGCTCACGGGAGACCTCGTGCAGGAACGTACGGGCCAGGGCGGCAATATCCCCTTCCCGCTCGCGCAGGGGGGGGAGGACTATCACCAGGTCGGCAAGACGGTAGTAGAGGTCCTCCCGGAACTTCCCGGCACGGGCCTCGGCGAGGAGGTCGCGGTTGCTGGCTGCGATGACCCGTACATTCACCTGCACCGGCTTGGTCCCCCCCACCGGGAAAAACCACTTCTCCTCCACGACCTGCAGTATCTTGGCCTGCAAGGAGGCGGAAGCGCAGTCGATGTCGTCCAGGAATATGGTTCCGCCGTTCGCCTCCTCGAAAAGGCCGGTCCTCGCGGAGGCCGCCCCGGTGAAGGCGCTCTTGACGTGCCCGAAGAGCTGGCTCTCGACCAGGGAATCGGCCAGGGAACTGACGGTGACCGTCACGAAGGGGTGGTGCCTGCGGGGGCTCAGGCCGTGGATGAGGGAGGCGAGGTGCGATTTGCCGACCCCGGTCTCGCCCTGGATGATCAGCGAGAAGTCGGTGGCGGCCACCAGCTGAGCCTGCCGGACGACCTGCTGCATGGCCGGGCTCTCGCCCAGGAAAAGCTCCAGCGAGGCCTGCTCGCGCGCCCTAAGCTGCTCCAGCTCCATCCTCTGCAGGACCGGGGTCCCCGCCCTGGTGATGGTGGCGACCAGTTCGCGGCAGTCGAGGGGCTTGCGGATGTAGGCGAAGACCCCGAGCTCGATTGCCTTAAGGAGGTAGCCGGTCTCGGTAAAGGCGGTACTGAAGATGACGGGGGTGTCGGGGGACAGCTCCCTGATGCGCCTGCTCATCTCCAGGCCGTCCATCACCGGCATCATCAGGTCCGAGACCACCACGTCCGCGCCCTCACGGGCGAAGATTTCCAGCCCCTCGCCGCCGTTGGCCGCGGAACAGACCCCGGCGAAGTGCATCTCCAGCACGATGCGGATCCGCTCCCTCAGATGCGGTTCATCCTCGACATACAGGACCTTCAGCGGCACCCGTTCATCCATCCGTCATTCCTCCTGATTCTGGCCGCAGCTCCCGTCGCGAGGGAGAAAGATGCTGAATGCGGTCCCGTCGGCAAGGGGGGTGAAGCCGAGCCTCCCCCCCATGCTCTCCTCGACGATAAGCTTGGACATGTAGAGCCCGATGCCGGTACCCTTCCCGTCCGGCTTGCTGGTGAAGTACGGCTCCCAGATCTTGTCGGCGATCTCCGCCTTTATGCCGCAGCCGTTATCGCGGACCTCGATGACCACCTCGTCGGTCCCGGCTGCACGTGAAAGGGAGACCACCACCGTCCCGCGGGGACCTTCCTGCCGGGGCTGATTTTTCCCCCATTTCACGACCACGGCGTCAAAGGCGTTGCTTACCAGGTTCAGTACCGACTGCTTGAACTCATTCTGGTACCCCCTGATCCGGAGCCGATCCCCGGCACTGTCGTCCCGGATCTCCAGGGTGACCCCGGAATTGGCGAACTGGGCGGCTACCAGGAGCGAAACCTCCTCGATCTTCTCCCTCACGTCGAAGCTCTCCACCACCTTCTCCGGGGAAAAGAAGTTCCTGAAATCCTCTATCGTGTCGGACATGTAGTAGAGCTGCTTCTGTGCATCGGCCTCGGCGCGCTCCAGGAAGGAGGCGTCCAGGGCCCGGCGTTCCCAGGCCATCCTCAGGCTCTGGATCACCGCCCCGAGGGTGGCCAGGGGCTGGCGCCACTGGTGGGCAATGGCCCCGATCATCTCCCCGATGGCGGCCAGCCGGGCATGCCGGGCCAGGAGCCGCTCGTGCTGCAGCCGCCGCTCGGTCTCCTCCTCGACCCTCTGGGCCAGGCTCAGGTTCAGTTCGCTCAGTTCACGCTCTCTCGCCGCCACCTTCGCGGCCATCTCGTCGAAGGCGCGCCCCAGTTCGCCCAACTCGCCTCCGGAGACCAGATTGGAAACGGGGCTGTCCAGCTCGCCCCTGGCCAGGCGCCGGGCCGCCTCCTGCAGGGTCCTGATGCGGTTGACGAAGCAGAATTTTCCCAGCAGGGTGGCGAGCAAAACGGCCACCAGCAGTACTGGGGAAAGGATCATTATGTTGAGAAGCTCCGCCCTCCTGGCCTTGACCAGCGTCTGCTGAATCGGGATCCCGGCCTTCACGAATAGGTAAGGGAGCTTCTCGCCGCGCAGGCGCAGCTGTCCGTACGAGGTCAGCATCCCTTTCTCCGAGAGAGCCTCCTCGGAGCTCAGCCGCATCCGCTTCAACACCGTGTCGCTGACCCTGGCCCCTATGACCTCGCCGGAAGCGACGTTGCGGTAGACGACGGTACCCCGATGATCGGCAAGGGTGAACGAGGAACCAGCCGGGAGGCCCGTTTCCACCAGCAGCTCGTTCATGTAGCCGAAGTCCACGTTGACCACGATGACCCCGTCGACCTCCCCCCTGCTGTCCAGGATGGGGTAGCCGAAGCCTATGTTGGGTTTGCCCGAGATCTTCCCGACACCGTACTCACCCGAGGAGAAGCGCCTGTTGGCCAGGGCGTTTTCAAAGGAACGGGTCCCCCTCAGGGAGAAGGTGCGGGTGAAGGGGAGCGCGGAGGCCCAGACCTCGCCCGAGCGGCTGGCGATGACGATGTTGCTGTACTGGTGGCTGAGCTTGAAGATGTCGGAGAGTATGCGGTTGGTTGAGACCACCCGGTGCCCCTTCACGTCCGGGAGCTGTGCCAGCGTGGAAACGAGCTGCTGCGCGTCCCCGGTCATGTTGTACTGCTCGGTGAGGATGCTGCGCACCAGCATCCTGGCCTCTGTCCCCCCCTGGTTCAGGGAATCGAGGCGCTGGTGATAGCCGGAATAGCTGATCAGCGCGACGGCCGGCAGGGAAAGGAGCAGGACCATCAGGATCAGGTGGGTCCTGAAGGAGAGCGATATGAAGAACTTGTAGAAGTGCTTGAGCATTACCTATTCTCACCGTTGAGATGCACGCCCATTCTAATGATAATCGAGAGACTTGCCAACGGAATTCCTTCTGCCCGTCCGTCGGACGCACAAATGGCAAAGGGGGGATCTGACGATCCCCCCCTTGGTTCCCGAAGGTGCTTGGAGCTAGTTGTAGGCGCTTTCCGAATGCTGGGTCTGGTCGAGACCGATGATCTCGTCCTCTTTCTCCACCCTGAAGCCGAGGGTCTTGTCGAGGATGAAGGAGATCACGAAGGTGACCACCACCGCGTAGGCGGCGGCTGCCCCGACGGCGATCAGCTGGGTGACGAACTGCTTCATGTTGCCGGAGGAGAGGCCTGTGGCGCCGACCGTGGCGAAGACGCCGGTCAGGATGGCGCCGGTGGTGCCGCCCACGCCGTGCACGCCGAAGGCATCGAGCGAGTCGTCGTATTTCAGCTTGGCCTTCATCATTACGCCGAGGTAGCAGACCAGGCCGCCGGCTACGCCCATGATGAGGGCGGCACCGGGCTGCACGAAGCCGGCAGCGGGGGTGATGACGACCAGACCTGCGACCACGCCGGAGCCAAAGCCCAGGGCCGAAGGTTTGCCGGCATGGATCCACTCCGCGATCATCCAGGTGAGGCCTGCGGCGGCGGGGGCGATGGTGGTGGTCATCAGGGCCAGGCCGGCCAGACCGCCGGCGGCATCGGAGCAGTTCGGGCCGACGATGGCGGAGCCTGCGTTGAAGCCGAACCAGCCGAACCACAGGACGCCGACGCCCAGCAGGGTCAGCGGCAGGCTGTGCGGAGCCATGCGCTCCTGCGGAAAGCCGTGGCGCTTGCCGAGGAAGAAGAGGGCAACCAGTGCCGAAATACCGGAGGAGAGGTGAACGACGGTGCCGCCTGCGAAGTCCAGCGCCCCCATCTTGAAGAGCCAGCCGTCGCTCATCCAGACCCAGTGGGCCAGCGGGTCGTAGACCAGGGTGGTCCAGAGGAGGACGAAGACGCAGTAGGTGGAGAACTTGATCCTCTCAGCCAGGGCACCGGAGATGAGCGCCACGGTGATCATGGCGAACATGCACTGGTACATGGCGAAGACATACTCGGGAATGGAGCCGGGCTCGGTGGCGACGTTCTGGAAGAGGGCGAAGACGGGGGCGCCGTCCTTGAAGGTGATCAACCCGTGCAGCAGCACCTTGCTGAAGTTACCGAGCAGGCCGTGCCCGAGGTCGGGGCCGAAGGCCAGGGAGTAGCCGATGACGGCCCACTGTACCCCGACGATCCCCATGGCCACCAGGGAGTGCATCATGGTGGAGAGGACGTTCTTGGAGCGGACCATGCCGCCGTAGAAGAGTGCCAGGCCGGGGATCATGAAGAGGACCAGTGCCGAGGAGACCAGCATCCAGGCGGTGTCGCCGGTGTTGAGGACCGGGTCGACGTTCTTCGGCGCTGCGGCCGGGGCGGCTGCGGCGGCTGCGGTCACAGGCGCGGCGGCTGCCGCAGGCGCAGCTGCTGCGGGGGCAGGAGCGGCCGCTGCGGGTGCACTGACCGCTGCGGCCGCTGCCGGTGCGGCCTTGTCTTCGGCTTGCGCCGCCAAAGGCGCCGCCACCAGGACTGTCAACAGCACCAGCTTGGAAATCGATGAAATTGCCTTGCTGCGAGGAGCACCACTCCCGCATGCCGTAAATACAGCTTCCTTAGCCTTGTCGAGGATACTTCTTCGTACCATGATGACTCTCCGTTGATCGTGTTGGATTTTTTGCAAATGGTATCTTTAAATGGCGTCTTCGCCTTTCTCGCCGGTCCTGATCCTGATTGCCTCATCGAGAGGCATGATGAAGATCTTGCCGTCACCTATCCTGCCGGTCTTGGCCGTGTCCTCGATGGCGGTCACCACCTTGGCGACCAGCTCGTCCGCCACCGCGATCTCTATTTTCACCTTGGGGATGAAATCGACGACGTACTCGGCGCCACGGTAGAGCTCGGTGTGCCCCTTCTGGCGCCCGAAACCTTTCACCTCGCTGACCGTGATCCCCTCTATGCCAATCTCGTTGAGTGCATCCTTTACCTCGTCAAGCTTGAACGGTTTAATGATGGCCTCGATAAGCTTCATTGCTTTCCTCCTATGCTGGTTTGTTCGCCGTTGATGAAATCGTTACCCAGCTATTGCAGCGGTCGTGCCACCTCGGAAAAACGGGTCAGATGCAGGGTGCGGCCGCAATGGCAGGCACGAAAGAGACAATCGATTGCATATTTTTCGCGCAAAACGATGCTTAATTAAGCAGTGCGGGACCTCCAACCCTGCGCCGGGAAAAGAGGCGCTGCAGGTGCGCCCTCCTTTAGGGCAGGGCGCACCTGTTGTTGGCACCTGAGCTCAAATGGCTCCGTTCCCGGTTTCACCGGTCCTGATCCGGAGCGTCTCCGTCAGGGAGAGGACGAAGATCTTGCCGTCTCCGATCTTCCCCGTCACCGCCGCGTCCCTGATTGTATCGACTATCTTCCCGACCATCTCGTCGCTGGCGGCAATTTCCAGCTTGACCTTGGGTATGAAATCGACCGAGTACTCGGCGCCGCGGTAGACCTCGGCGTGCCCTCTCTGTCGCCCGTAACCCTTGACCTCGGTTATGGTGATCCCCTCGATCCCCAGGGCGTTGAGCGCGTCCTTGACTTCATCAAGCTTGAACGGTTTTATAATCGCTTCCACTTTTTTCATAGCAGACCTCCTCCGCACACGCTTCGTCGTCTTCGTCGTAATCGCCCCCCGGAATCGCGGAATGTTTCAGGGCGTATTCGGGATAGGCCCCGATGCCGTGCTCGTGGTAGTCGATCCCCTCCAGTTCCCCCTTCCTCGATACGCGCAGCACCCCGATGGCGTTCAGTCCGTACATGAGGACGAGGCTGACGCCGAAGGTCGCGACGGTGATGATGGCGCTGCCGATGGCCTGGGCTGCCAGGACGGTCGTGCCCCCGCCATAGAATAGGCCGGTGAGGGGAGCGGTGTTATCGGCCGCAAAGGGACCGGTGACGCCGTACTTGCCGCAGGCGAAGAAGCCCAGCGAGAGGGTGCCCCAGATGCCGTTCAGGCCATGTACTGGGACTGCGCCGATCGGGTCGTCGATCCTCAGATGTTCCAGGACATCGACACCGACCACCACGAGGACACCGGCGACAGCGCCTATCGCTATCGATCCGGTCGGAGAGACCCAGTAGCAGGGGGCGGTTATAGCCACCAGACCCGCCAGGAAGCCGTTCACCGTGTAGCTGATATCCCACTTCCTGGTCTTCGGGTAGCCGTAGAACATGGCGCTCAGCGCGGCGGCGCAGGCGGCCAGCGTGGTGTTGGCTGCCACCCTGCCGCAGCCGTCGGCGTCCATGATGGAGAGGGTGCTGCCGGGGTTGAAGCCGTACCAGCCGAACCAGAGGATCAGGCCGCCGACGGTGGCCATGACGAGGTCGTGCGGCTGCATGGGTGCGCCGCCGTCACGCTTGAACTTGCGCCCGATGCGGGGGCCAAGGGCCATGCCGCCGGCCAAGGCTACGAAGCCGCCGATGGTGTGGACGACGGTGGACCCTGCAAAGTCATGGAACCCCATGCCAAGACCGGGAAGGAAGTTCCCTTTGCTCCCCATGGTGGCGAGAAAGCCGTCAGGCCCCCAGGCCCAGTGGCCGATGATGGGGTAGATGAAGCCGGAGACGAAGAAGCTGTAGATCAGGTCTCCCAAGAAGCCGGTGCGGCCGATCATGGCGCCGGAGGTGATGGTGGAGCAGGTGTCGGCGAAGGCGAACTGGAAAAGCCAGAAGGCCAGGAAGGCGACCCCGGTGCTCTCGTAGGTTGCCGGAACCCCCTGCAGGAAGAAGAACTTGGTGCCGATCCACGGCGTACCGGAGCCGAACATGAAGGCGAAGCCCCAAGCGTAGAAGAGGAGACCACAAAGTGCGGTATCGACCACGCACTCCATCAGGACGTTGACGGCCTCCCGGCCGCGACAGAAGCCGGCCTCCAGCATGGTGAAGCCGACCTGCATGCCGAAGACCAGGAAGGCGGCCAGCAGCGTCCAGAGCGTGTTGATGGGGTTGATTATGTCGTTGGCCTTGACCACGGGGTCGGCGGCCATGACATCACTTCCGAGGATGTTCGAAGCCAGGACCATGACACCGAAAACCAGGGCCAGGCCGAGCACCTTCCCGCCGACGAGAAGATATCCGTAGCGTCGCCACTCGGGGTCGTGCATCCTCTCCCGAAGGCGGCTGAATTTGTCCAATAAGCGTAGTCTTTTTTCCATCATGCTCTCCTTTTCTGTAGGCTCGGCTAGGCCCCGATGCCCATGCATTTTCTTCTTCATCGAATAGTCGCTTTAAACCATGAGACGCCTGCAAGATCCTGTTAAGACACGCTCCCCCTTTCACCAAAATGCATAAAAAAAGACGCCGATCCATCGCGAGATGAAAAGGCGCCTTTGCCTGTGAGCCATAGCCCGGTGCGGCACGTCGTCGTGCCGAGGTTTGTCTTCCTCAGCATATGCCGTGCCAGCCGCAACGGGTGGTGCTAAGGCTGCGTCTTGGCGTGGATTAGGGACGAGTGGTAGGGAATAGCCGGGCGGATAGTAACTTAATGCGGCAGGGATGATTACAAATTAAGCAAGGGACGGGGGAAATGAGCTGCCGTGATCAAGGGCTGTTGCGACCTCATAGGTCGGCTCCGGCTGGGTCCGGAGCGCAGGCGGCATCATCTTCCGCAACCGGTGATATCACTTTTGCGGCAGAAGCAAAGAGCTTCGGGACCTCCTCGGGGGGAACGGGATGGCTGAAGAGATACCCCTGGTAGAGCTCGCACCTGTTCTTGATCAGGAAGTCGAGCTGGTCCTTCGTTTCCACCCCCTCGGCGATGACCTGCAGCTTGAGGGTGTGGGCCATCTCGATGGTGGCCAGGGTTATGGCGGCGTCGTCGGGGTCGGTGGTGATGTCGTTGATGAAGGTGCGGTCGATCTTCAGGACGTCCAGCGGGAAACGCTTCAGGTACGAAAGGGAGGAGAAGCCGGTGCCGAAGTCGTCGATGGCCAGCCGCACCCCCATCCCCTTCAACGCCTTGAGGGTCTTCACAGTCCTCTCGGTGTGGGCCATGAGGACCCCTTCGGTCAGTTCCAACTCGAGGAGGGAGGGGTCGAGGCCGGTTTCGGCCAGGACGGAGGTGACGGTCTCCAGAAGCTCGTTCTTCATGAAATGCTGCCCCGAGATGTTGACCGCCAGGGTCAGCGGCGGCAGCCCGGCATCGAGCCAGCGACGGTGCTGCCGGCAGGCCTCCCTCATCACCCACTGGTCGATCTGGATCACCAGACCGATCTCCTCGGCAAGGGGGAGAAAACGAGCCGGCTCGACCATGCCGAGCTCCTTGCTCTTCCAGCGCACCAGCGCCTCGAGTCCCACGATCTCGCCGGTCTCGCTTGCGACCTGGGGCTGGTAGAAGATGGTGAATTCCTCCTCCTTCAGGGCCTTGTGCAGCTGGCTCTCCAGGATGATCCGCTCCAGGGCCCGGGCGTTCATCGATTCGTCGTAGATCTGGTATCCGTTTCGCCCCTGCTCCTTGGCGTGGTACATGGCTCCGTCGGCGTTCCGGATCAGGTCCCCGGCGGTGCAGGCGTCATAGGGGTAGAGACTTATGCCGATACTGGTGGAGACAAAGACCTCCTGCCCCTCCAGCGAATAGGGGTGCGAGACCGCATCCAGGATGCGCCGCGCCACCTTGGCCACGTCCTGGAAATGGTCGATGTCGCAGAGCATGATAGTGAACTCGTCCCCGCCCAGGCGGGAGACGAGCGACGGGGGACCGTCCTCCTCGGCCCTGGCCAGGCAGTCGTTCTTGCGGACGCAGCGCAAGAGCCGGTCGGCCACATCCTGCAAGAGCCGGTCGCCCACCCCGTGGCCCAGGGTGTCGTTCACCAGCTTGAACCGGTCGAGATCGAGGAAGAGGACCGCGAGCATGCGGTCGTTGCGGTTGGCGTAGACCAGCGCCTGCTCCAGCTGCTGCATGAAGAAGCGCCGGTTAGGGAGTCCGGTGAGGGCGTCGTAGTAGGCCAGAAGCCTGATCTGCTCCTCGGCCCGCTTGCGCTCGGTGATATCCTGGATGGTCCCGGTCAGGCAGACCGGCACCCCTTCCTCATCCAGCACCGTGACCAGCTCCGCGTGCAGGGTCCGCTCCACCGAGTCGGCCAGGAGTATCCGGTAGTCGAAGCTCATCGGCACCCGCTTGGCGATGGCCTCCGTGATGGACCCTTCCACGAAGGGGCGGTCCAGCTGGTGCACGGGATCGAGGATGGGGTTTTGCACGTCCTCTCCGTCGATGCAGCAGATGTTGTAGACCTCCTCCGAGCAGCGGATATCCCCTGAGGTGAGGTCCCACTCCCAGCTGCCGATATGTGCGAGGCTCTGCGCATGGGCCAGCCCCTCCCGGCTCTCCCGGAGCTGCTCCAGCGCACCGCTCGCCCTGAGCATGTAGCTCACCCGGTAAGGTAGGATGTGCCAGTTGATGGGCTTGGTGATGAAGTCGGTGGCCCCGGCCTCGTAGGCCGAGTCGATGGAATCGAGGTCGTCGAGGCCGGTCATCATCAGGACCGGGGTGTCCCTGCCGGCGGAGGTTTTCCTGATGGCGGTGCAGACGGAGAAGCCGTCCATGCCGGGCATCATCACATCCAGCAGCACGATGTCAGGAGCCCGCTCCTTGAAGGCGGACAGGGCTATTTCGCCGGATTCGGTGTCCCATACCGTGAACCCCGAATTCTCCAGTGTTTCGCGGGCCAGGAGCCGGACGGCGTGATCGTCGTCAACGACCATGATCAGCGGAGTCGCCCTCTTCGACTTCCTCGTTAGCATAAACGGCCTCCCTGGAGGGCGTCAAGCACCGTCCGGTACTCCTCCTCGACCTGCATGAGCAGCGGCAGAGCACCCTCGGTGGAGCCGTTACGCCCAAGGGCCTCCAGTTCCTTGCACACCCCGGCGAGCCGCACCGCCCCTAGGTTGGCGCTGCTGGACTTGAAGCTGTGGGCGGCGGCCTTGAGCTTCTCGGCATCCCCCCCCGATTCCGCCTCTCGCATGGTCTGCAGCAGGGTCGGCGTGCTGGCCAGGTAAAGCTCGACCACCTTGCGGAGGATTTCCATACCACGGTTCCCGGGGAGGGTGCGGATCATCTCGAGAGCGCTGTTCATCTTGTCATGGGAGATGTATGGCCCGGCAGCCGGATCGTCCGCTCGCTGCGGCCGTTGCCGCTGCACTGCCGGAGCTGGATTGGCGCTTGCCTGCTGGGCCGCCTCGACGGTGGAAGAGACAGGTGTGAAGGGCGTGGACGCGGTCGACTCTGTGGGGAAGGCCGACAAGGTCACGGGAGCGGCAGGCTCAATCTTGGTCACCGCGGCGACGGTCTCCGCTGCGTCAACTCCCTCTAACGCGGCAGCCGCCGGAGCCGCCTCGGCTGCCGCAGCTTCGGCTGTGACCGGAACAGCCGGAAGAGTCACCGGTTGCAACCCCCTGCTGATGGCCCTGGAAAGCTCGTCCCGGGTGAACGGTTTGGAGAGGTAATCGTCTGCTCCCGCCTCCAGGCAGTCCAAGCGGTCCTGAGTCATGGCACAGGCGGTCAACGAGACTATGGGAAGCCGCTTCCCTGCCCCTTCCATCTCCTCCCATTCCCGGATCTGCCTGATCGCCTCCAGGCCATCCATCACCGGCATCTGGTAGTCCATCAGCACCAGCTCATAGGTGCTCCTGCGCACGGCCTCTACCGCCACCAGCCCGTTGACCGCGATCTCGACGTTGCAGCCAAGGCTCTCCAGCATCCCCCTGCCGACCTCCTGGTTCACCGGGTTGTCCTCGACCAGCAGCACCAGCGGAGGGCGGCGCTCCGGATCGCTGGTGTAGAGATCGGCATCGACTGCAGACTGCTCCATCCCCAGCGCCCGAACCAGGGTGCTGTAGAGCCGGTGCGGACGGAGCTCGTTCCTGGGGAGGGCCAGGAGGTCGAGTTCCGCTGCCCGGTCCCCGACCACCTCGGGACTGCCAAGCAGCACCAGCCTCAGCAAGCGCCCGGCCGGGAGGGCGTGTATCGTCGCTGCCAGCTCGATGCCGTCAGTGCCGGCCACGTGCTCGTCCAGGATGGCCACGTCGAAGGGGGCGGCCACCACCCTGCAGACGGCCGCGGGGGCGTCTTCGGCCGCTTCCGTGTCGACGCCCCATCCGTTAAGTTGCCTTGCCAGCAGTTCCCCGGTGGCGGGGTCGCTCGCCACCACCAGCGCCCTTTTCCCTCGCAGCGCCATCCGGCTCAATTCGGGCCGCCCCGATTCCTGACGGCTGGTCGAATCGAAGCGAGCGGTGAAGGAGAAGGTGGAGCCCTTGCCCGGCTCGCTGGTGACGCGGATTTCCCCGCCCATGAGCTCGGTCAACTGCTTGGCGATGGCGAGGCCCAGCCCCGTCCCACCATATTTGCGGGTCATCGACTGGTCGCCCTGGGAGAACTGCTTGAAGATGCGGTCCAGGGCATCCGGTGCTATCCCGATGCCGGTATCGGTGATGCTGATCCGCACCAGGTCGGGGGGCCGCTCCATGAAGGCTGCCAGCGTCACAGATCCCCTGTGGGTAAACTTGAGGGCATTGGCCAGGAGGTTGACGATGATCTGGCGCAGGCGACCCGGATCCCCCATGAAGGAGTGCGGGATCTGGCTCGCGGTCTCGCAGCGGAGGTCGAGCCCCTTCTTCGCGGCGTCCTCGGAGAAGAGCTCGACGGTGCCGGCAACCAGCTCGTGGAAATCGAAGGGGATGATCTCCAGCTCCATCCTCCCCGCCTCGATCTTCGAGAAGTCGAGAATGTTGTTGATGATGGAGAGGAGGGCCTCACCCGAGCGGCGGACCGTATCGACGAAGCGGGCCTGCTCCTTGGTGAGATCGGTGCTCTGCAGGAGCTCCGTCATGCCCAGCACGCCGTACATCGGAGTCCGGATCTCGTGGCTCATCTGGGCCAGGAATTCGGACTTCGCCCTGCTGGCGGCCTGCGCCGTTTCCATGGCGCGCCGCACCTCATCGAGGCTCTCGGCCAGTTGCCGGTTCACGTTGGACAGCTCCCGCGTCCTGGCAGCGACCTCCAGCTTGAGCTCCTCGGAATGCAGCGCCAGCCTCTCGTCCCTCACCGAAATCTCCGCCAGCATCTCGTTGAAGCATTCGTAGAGGAGTCCCAGTTCGTCGTCGTTGAGGCTTTCGACGCGGACCCGGTAGTCCTGATCGCGGGAGACGATCTCCATCTTCTGGGTCAGATGGTGGATTGGGTCGGAGATCAGCCGCTTGATGCGGCGGGAAAGGAGGAAGCCGAAGATCGCCACGGCAGCCAGTGCCGAAGCGAGCAGCGCGCCAAGGAAGGCGGTCGAGGAGTGGAAGTTGTCCTGGGAGACCAGCCGGATGGTCCCGATCTCCCGGCTCCCTCTGTTTATCGGCCGGGAGAGCTCCTGATTGGGGGCGTGGATGCCTCCCTCCCCTGCTCCGGCGCTTCGGTAGTCGGCAAGGACCTTGTTCCTGTTGTTCCGGACCTCGGCGGAGACGATGTGGCCGACGGCCGCAACCCCGGCAAGGATCTCCCGGGCGGCCCTGCTGTCGTCGGAGGCAACCGGCACCGCCAGCTCCCTGGCCACCAGGTCGCCAAGCGCGGTCAGATCCGCTGCCCGCTCCTGCCGGTATCTCGCCACTTCGTAGGTGATCAAGCCGACGGAAAAAGCGAGCAGCAGCAGAGAGTTGGCGGCCAGCAATAGCGTCATCAGCTTCCGCTTGATGCTGTTTTTCCCGAACCAACGTGTCACCGGACCCCCTTCGCCCGAAAGCCCGCGAGAGTCGGATAAGCAGCGCCCCTGCTGGAGGGGCGCGGCAGTGCCACAAACATCAACAACGTTAAAACTTTACAATATCCCTAAGGGATTTCAAGAACGTCGGGAGGCGGCGGCGAGGGAGAAGAAGTTGGCGAGTATGGCGTGGGAGGCATGCTGGAAGGCGATTTCCTCGGCGAGGAAGCCGGAGAGAAGGTCCTTAGGGGGGTCGAAAAGGGCACCCCAGGAGGAGACGATGGCGCGGTCGACCTCGGGGTGGAATTGGAGGCCGTAAGCTTTGCCGAGACGGAAGGCCTGGGCGGGGCAGACTTCGGACCCGGCAAGAAGGACGCCGCCGGGAGGGACGGTGAAGCTGTCATTATGCAGCTGGAAGGTCACGAAGTGGCGATCCACTCCGGTGAAGAGCGGGTCGGATGCGCCGTCACCATTGAGGTCGATACCGCAGATCCCCTTCTCGCCATGAGCTGACGGCGAGCTGACCTTTCCGCCGGCAACATTGGCCAACAGCTGGCCCCCAAGACATATCCCCAGCAGAGGCATTCCGGCCTCCATTGCTTCCATCATGAAACTGGAGACGCGAACGAGGTGGGGAAAGCGTTCGGTCTCATAGACGCTCATCTCGCCGCCGAGGACGATGATGCCGGCCAATGGGGAGGGTGCGGGGAGGGGTTCATTGGCATAGGCTGCCACGGTCTGAAAGGTGTATCCCGACGAGGCAAGAAGCTTCGCGCACCTTCCCGCCGGGCACTCCGGGTCGTTTTGGATTATCAGGAACATGCTCGGTCCTTTCGCTAGAGGCAGAGAACACCTCCTCCCTGGACCGGGTGGGGGTGTAGCTTACGTGTGAGGTGGGTGATTCCGGGGGCAGCGGGAGCTTACTTCAGCTTCAGCTCACCGTTAGACCCGAATGCAAGGTCCGAGCCGGGGAAGTCTTCGGCGGTGAGGCGCTTCATGAGACGGAGGGCACGCCGTTTCGAGTCGGGGCGGGGGCCGGTCAACCTGGCCTGGATGAAGGAGCGGACCGACCCGCTCACGAAGGAGCCATCCGGCGCCAGTTCCACGTTCAGCAGCGGAGCATAGCCGCTCTCGCCGGTGACGTTCACGCCGCCATAGGTGGCGAAATTACCGAGACTGTACGCGATCAGCCTGCCGCGATAGAGCTGGAGGGCGCGGGGGACGTGGGGACCATGGCCGATGACGAGATCGGCGCCGCGGTCAATGGCATCGTGGGCGAAGCGCATCAAGTCGCCGCGGTCCTCGTTGAGGAACTCCTCTCTGCCGGGGGAAACGTGCAGGGCGCCGCGCCCTTCGGCGCCGGCGTGGACGGAAAGGATCAGGATGTCGTAACGCCCTGAGAGACGGGCTATCTCCTCCAAAGGCTTTGCCGGGAAGACGATCGAGCGCGGGGGGGGACCGAAGGAGAGCGAGACTATCCCCACCCGCAGGCCGCGTACGGTGAACTCCGCCACTTCACCGCTCTTGCTGGAGTAGGCCACCCCTGCCCTCTCCAGGGCTCTCTTGGTCGAGGCAAGGCCTGCGCTGCCGAAGTCCCTGGCGTGGTTGTTGGCGAGGGAAACCATCGATATCCCGGCATCCTTCAGGTTGAAGGCGTAGGAGGGCGGGGTCCGGAAGAGGTAACACCTGCCGCTGACGCCGCTCTTGGCCGGTTCGCCATCGCTGAAAAGGGGTCCTTCGAGATTGGCCATGGCGATATCGGCCTGTTTGAAGAGAGGTGCGGCCTCGGCGAGGAGCCACCTTCCGCGGTTGCGGGGGAGGACCGGCTGCGGGAAATCGGTACCCATCATGACGTCGCCGACAGCCGCTACGGTGATCCCCCCTGCCGAAAAGGCGGGCAGGGGGGAGAGGAGAATGATCAGAAAAGCAGCAGGAAAGAGGTGGGACCCTATGGAGCGGAGGATGGAGCGTCTCAAGGGGTGCGCAGCCCTTCTGCCACCACTTCGGCCACGTCACGGACGCGGACGTTTCCGGCGCCCTTGTCCTTGAGGCCGTCTTCCATCATGGTCATGCAGTACGGGCAGGCGACGCAGATGGTATCGGGATTTCCCTCCAGGGCCTCAGCGACACGGGCATGGTTCACCCGCTCCCCGATGAACTCCTCCATCCACATCCGGCCGCCGCCGGCGCCGCAGCAGAAGGAGTTCCTGCGGTTGCGCTCGAACTCCTGGGGGGCGGACCCGGTGGCCGCCTCGATAGCGGTGCGAGGAGCGTCGAAGATATCGTTGTGCCGACCGAGATAGCAGGGGTCGTGATAGGTGATCTTGCCGAGGTCGCCCACAGCCGTGTTGAGTTTCAGACGTCCCTCCTCCAAAAGCTGCGCGATAAGCTCGCTCTGGTGCACCACCTCCAGTTCCAGGCCGAACTGGCGGTAGTCGTTCTTGAGCGTCGTGAGACAGTGCGGGCAGAGGGTGATCACCTTTTTCACTCCGCGTTCGCGGAAGATCTCCACGTTCTCGCGGGCCATCTTGTCGAACAGGAACTCATTGCCGAGCCGCCTGACGCTCTCGCCGCAGCACTTCTCGTCCTTGCCCAGGATCCCCCAGGTAACGCCGGCAGCGTTGAGGACGGTGGCGACGGCGACGGTGACCTGTTTGGTGCGGGCATCGAAAGAGCCGGCACAGCCGACATAAAAGAGGTATTCGGTCTCGCCGGCGGCGAAGGGGCGGACATCCATGGTGGAGACCCACTTGCTTCTCTCGCCGGGGGCTATGCCCCAGGGATTCGACCGCTGCTCCATGTTCTCGAAGAGGTTGAGAAGCTCCTCGGGGAAGCGGGATTCCGTCTCCACCAGATGCCTTCTCATCTTGATGATCTTGGGCATCTGCTCGATCAGGACCGGACAGGCCTCGATGCAGGCCCCGCAGGTGGTGCAGGACCAGATGGCGTCCTCGGTGTTGGTCCCCTCCCCTTCCGGCCCGATCAGCGGCAGGGTCCCCTTCCTCCCCTCCTTGAGCGCCGGACCGTTCTCCAGGAGGTTGGTCTTGATGGCGTGCACGATCTGGCGCGGGTTCAAGGGCTTACCGGTGCTGGTGGCGGGGCAGGCCGCCTGGCAGCGGCCGCACTCGGTGCAGCTGTAGCAGTCGAGGAGGTCCTTCCAGGTGAAGCGCTCCACGCTCCCGACCCCGAAGACCCCACCCTTCTCGAACTTCTCCCGCGGCTGGGTGTTGGGCCAGTCAAGGCTGGCCAGGTAGCAGTTCGGGATGGCGGTCAGGATGTGCATGTGCTTGCTGTGCGGCAGGAAGCAGATGAAGGCCAGGAGCACCAGGGCGTGCAGCCACCAGAAGATCGATGCCACCAAACCGAGCGAGGACGAGAAAGGCGCCAGCCATCCGGCGACGATGCTGGAGATCGGCATGGCCGAGGCTGCCGCATCGCCCCCCTGGGCAATGATGGCGCCGTGCATCCCGAAGTAGGCGATCATGAGGAGGGCGATGAAGGACAGGATCAGGAAGGCGTCGGTGCTGCGGGCCTTGACGTACAAGCTGTCGAGATAAGGAGGCTTCACCACCACCCTCCTGATCACCGCGAAGGCGATGGCGACCAGGGTCAGCAGCGAGACGATGTCGAAGGCCAGGAGCAGAGCGCGGTGCAAACCTTCCGGCAGCATCCGCAGGGTCAGGGAGGGGAAGACGCCGCTCAGCAGGAACTCCGCGTTCGCGATGGCGAGGATCATGAACGACCAGAAGATCACGAAGTGGTTGATGCCGAAGGGCTTCTTGAGCACGCGCAGCTGCGCGAAGGCGTAGAGGAGCATCTCCTTGAGGCGGCGAACGGGCTGGTCGAGCCGCTGCTCGGGCTGGCCCAGCGCGAGGAAGGAGAACCTCCGGTAAACGCTCCAGCAGAAGAAGGCCAGCGAGGCCAGCAGGAGCGGGGCGAAGATAGCGGGTTGGGGGGTCATATTGTTACCTCTTTTAATGCGGCCTGGCCGCAGAGTGCGATTCGAGTGCTCCCCCTCCCCTGGAGGGAAGGGGACGGCTTGGGCGCCGAAGGGCGCTTCAGCCCGCAGGCACGGGTGGGGGGAGGCGGGCAACGCCGCCCCGTGGAACCGTGGCTTACGCCGTCCTGGCCGCCTTCAGCGCTTTCAGCTTCGAGGTCAGGGCCGGAATGATCTTGAAGATGTCGCCGACGATCCCGTAGGTGGCGACCTGGAAGATGGGGGCCTCGGGATCGCGGTTGATGGCGATGACCACGTCGGAGTCCTGCATCCCAACCAGGTGCTGGATGGCACCGGAGATGCCGCAGGCGATGTACACCTTCGGGCGCACCGTCTTTCCGGTCTGACCCACCTGCCGGTCTGGCGGCATCCATCCCGCGTCGACCGCACTCCTGGAGGCGCCGACGACCCCGCCCAGCACCTCGGCCAGCTCGTGCAGCATGGCGAAGTTCTCCTTGGCCATCAGGCCGCGGCCACCCGAGACGATGAATTCTGCCCCGGAGATGTCGACGTCGGCCCCGTTGCCGTGGTCCATCATGATCTTCAGCACCTTGACCGGGATCTCCTCCTCGGTCACCGGCGCCTGCTCCCGTATGATTTCACCCTTGGCTGCCGGGTCGAAGGCCGGCATAGGCATCACGTGCGGCCGGACCGTGGACATCTGGGGGCGGAACTTGTCGCAGACGATGGTGGCCATGATGTTACCGCCGAAGGCCGGCCGGGTCTGCATCAGGTTACCCTTGCCGTCTATGGAGAGCCCGGTGCAGTCGGCGGTGAGGCCGGTGGCGAGCTCGGTAGCGACCACCCCGGCCAGGTCGCGCCCCAGGCCGGTGGCGCCCATCAGGATCACCTCCGGCCGGTACTTCTCGACCAGGGCGCAGACGCTGCGCTGGTAGGCCTCGGTCCGGTAGTGGCGCAGCACGGGTGCGTCGACCAGGTAGACCTTCTGGGCGCCGTAGCCGATGGCTTGCCTGCAGAGTTCCTCCACCCCTTCCCCCATGACCACGGCAGCGAGCTCGCAGTTGCGGGCGAGGGCCAGCTCCTTCCCCTTGCCCAGGAGCTCCCACGAGACCTTGGCGGCCTCGCCCGCGGTCTGCTCCACGAAGACCCAGACGCCGGTGTAGGCGGCCAGGCGCCTGCGCAGCGCAGCCTCCTCGGGGTCTTCCTCCGGCGCCTCGCCGGTCTGGGCAGCCCCCTTCGCCAGTTCATCGAGGATGCGCTTTTCCTCGGCGGTGAAAGCCATCTCCAACGCCTGTACCGGGCAGACCTTCACGCACTTCACGCATCCTATGCAGCGGGAGGCATCGATAATCGGTTCGCCCGCCTCGTTCATCTGGATTGCATCGACGGGGCAGGCGCTCTGGCAGCGGGCTCCGCAGGCGATGCATTTCCCTGCCAGCAATTCGGCCTTGCCGCGCGGTTTTTTCGGTGGTTTGACAGCGTCAGTCATTTCAAATCCTTTAGAAGCGTGAATGGTGAATGGTGAAAGGTGAATAGAAACGCCTTCTTCCCATGGCCATCACGCCAGCTATAAAAATTGTCTATCCAACTTCGCGGTATCTGGTCCAGGTCAAGAGCGAACCAGGCAGTTCACCTTTCACCTTTCACCTTTCACGCCTTTAAAACGCCAGCAGGTCCTTCTCCAGCAGCTTGTGGATCAGCAGGTCCGCTGCCCCTTCGGGGTCGTGGGCGCCGTCGCCTAAGACCTCGCCTTGAGCCCTCTCGGGGGAAAAGATCCTGCTTACCCAGGTGGGGGAGCCCTTGAGGCCGATGGTGTTCACGTCGAGCTGGAGGGTCTTGTTGTCCCAGACCTCGACCCGGGCGTCCGCAGAGGCCAGACGCATGGGAACGGTCGGGTAGCGCGGCCGGTTCAGCTCGCGCACCACGGTGAGGAGCGCCGGCAAGGGGGCCTCGACCTCTTCGTGCCTCCCCTCAAGCTTCCTTCTCACCCGGATCTTGCGCGCCGCCGGATCCAGGTCCTCCACACGGTCCACCAGGGTGAGCTGGGCAAAATCGAGACGCGTCGCTATCCCGGGTCCGACCTGGGCGGTGTCGCCGTCGATGGTCTGCTTCCCGCAGATAACCACCCCGACCTCTTCGTCCTTCGCCAGGCGCTCGATGGCGGCGGAGAGGACCTTGCTGGTGGCCAGGGTGTCGGCGCCGCCGAAGACCCGATCGGAAAGAAGGACGGCCCGGTCCACGCCCAGCGCCAGCGCCTTCCTCAGGGTGGCCTCAGCATTCGGGGGGCCCATGGAGATGGCGGCCACCCGGAAGCCGAAGCGGTCCTTGAGCCTCAGACCCTCTTCTATGGCGTGGGTGTCATAAGGGTTGACTATGAAAGGAACGCCCTCACGAATGAGGGTATTGGTGACGGGATCGATCTGTACCTGGGTGGTATCGGGAACTTGCTTTACGCATACGACTACCAGCATGGGAACCTCGGTTATTTTAGTGCCTTCAGCCTACCTGACTATTCGGAAAATAAGTTGACCTAAATCAAAAGAGCGCAGTATGAGTGATGCCGGCCCACCCGCCCCCTACCCTCTGGGACACGGCCGTTCGTGCGACGGCCCAGGGAATGCTATAATCTCATGAACCTGTTGCTTTTTCCCGGCCACACCCTTACTATTGTCAGAAAAAGTCACCCGTCTCCGGGTGGAGATACATGTCCAATAGATACGTCGAAAAAAACTTCCTCTGGCTGCTGGCCCTGTCACTCCTGCTGCATCTAGCCGTCTATAAAATCATCCCCTTGATCCCGGCTGAGAAGCCAAAGGGCGCGGAACAGACGACCATGGTCGACCTGACCGACCTGCCGGCGCCCCCGCCAAAGCCGGAGAAGCCGCGCCCCGAGCCGGAGATGCCTCGTCGTGAGGTGCCGAAAACGCTGCCGCTGCCGTCAACGCGGCCGGAGCCGCCGCGAAAATCCCTAGTCGACCGATTCGCAGACCAGCGCCAGCGGGTAGCGAGGGAACCGGCCCCCAGGCCAGCACATCAAAGCGAGAGGCCGGCTCCCACACCGAGGGCGACGGCACCGGCCAGACCGGCGGAGACCCGCATCCCCCAGGCCACTACCCCTGCCCGGAAGGCGGAACCGGTCCCGCTGGAAAAGGGAGGCTCCGAACCGGTGGCGCGCGGCGAAGGTATTTTGAAGCCCAGGTCCGCGGAGAGGAGCGCGCCCAGGCTCTTCCCCAGCGCGAACAGGCTGGCACGCCTCGAAGACAGCTACCGGAAGAAATACGCGGCAGAACTCGAGGATGGGGACACCAGTTTCCTCAACACCGACGACATCCGCTTCGGCTCCTTCCTGAGGCGACTGGAAACGGCCATCTACGGCGTCTGGCAGTACCCCCGTGAAGCCCTCATGCGCGGCCAGGAGGGGACGACGCCGGTGAGGATAACCTTCAACAGAAGGGGCGAGATTGTTCACGTGGAGCTTCTGGAGAGTTCGGGGAGTGACATTCTGGACAACGAGGTTATGCGGACCCTGAGGACCATCGGGCCGATCGGCTCCTTCCCCAGGGGGTACACGAGCGAAAGCTTCAAACTCATCGCCTTCTTCCATTATGGCAACGGCAGCGGCCGGCTTCACTAGTATCCCAGTCTCTTCCTGAGAAAGTCGGTGAACTCGCCGTTGAACTCCTGCCTCTTCAGCGCCATATCCACGGTGGCCTTCAGAAATCCCAGTTTGTCTCCGCAGTCGTGGTGCACCCCGTCGAACTTGCAGCCGTAGATCGACTCCTCCTTGGCCAGTTTCCTGATGGCATCGGTCAGCTGGATCTCCCCCCCCTTCCCGGGCTCCTGGAACTCCAGGATGGGGAAGATCCCGGGGGTGAGGATGTAGCGCCCGATAATGGCCAGGTCGGACGGCGCCTCCTCCCTGGGTGGCTTCTCCACCAGGTCCAGCACCTCGAAGGCGGCCCCTTCGAGATGGTTGGCACGCACGCAGCCGTAGGCGGAGATGTTCTCCATCGGCACCTGCTCCAGGGCCAGCACCGGCGCCCGGTAACTCTCGTAGACCTCGAGGAGCTGGGAAAGACACGGTTTCGGCGCGTCGATGATGTCGTCGCCGAGGAGGACGGCGAAGGGCTCGTCGCCGATGAACTCCCTGGCGCAGAGGATGGCATGACCAAGTCCCAGGGCCTCCTTCTGCCTCACGAAGAAGATGTTCGCCATCTCCGCGATCTCGCGCACCTGGTGCAGTTCCAGGTCCTTTCCTTTGTCATAGAGCATCGATTCCAGCTCGAAGGCGATATCGAAGTGATCCTCGATGGCCCTCTTGCCGCGACCGGTCACGAAGAGTATCTGCTTGATGCCGGAGGCCACCGCTTCCTCGACCACGTACTGCACGAGGGGCTTGTCTATCAGCGGCAGCATCTCCTTGGGAGTCGACTTGGTCGCCGGAAGGAACCTGGTTCCCAGACCTGCCACCGGGAAAACGGCCTTCTTGACTCGCATGGTGTGGCCTCCTTCTACGCTTCTTCAGCCGGCGACCGGCATTGAAGCTGCCACGACGCCGGCCGAAGAGCCTAATCAGGTTGTCCCACCCTCCATTCGATCAAAAAACTTCAGCTCCCTCGCGGGAAGAGTCGCTACTTCTTCACCCTTCTCTTGGCCGACTCCACGGTATTGTACAGCAGCATGGTGATGGTCATCGGCCCTACCCCGCCGGGAACGGGGGTGATGGCCGAGGCGCGCTCGCTGGCCGCGGCGTATTCCACATCTCCTACCAGCTTCTTCTCGCCCACCCGGTTGACGCCGACGTCGATGACTACGGCGCCTTCCTTGATCCAGGCTCCCTTGATCATCTCGGGGACCCCGACCGCGGCAATGACGACATCGGCCTGACCGACCTTGGCAGCCAGGTCACGGGTCTTGGAATGGCAAAGGGTCACGGTGGCATTTTGCTGCAGGCACATGAAGGCCACGGGCTTGCCGACTATGTTGGAGCGGCCGACCACCACCACCTCCTTGCCCGACAGGTCGACCCCCGCTTCCTTGAGCATCACCATCACGCCGTAAGGGGTGCAGGGCTGGAAGAGGGGCTTGCCGATCACCAGCCGTCCCACGTTGTAGGGGTGGAAGCCGTCAGCGTCCTTCTCGGGCGAAATGGCCTCCAGGATCTTGTCGGTGTTGATCTGCTTGGGAAGCGGCAGCTGCACCAGGATGCCGTTGATCTTCGGGTTGGCGTTCAGCTTTCCAATGAGGGCCAGCAGCTCGCCCTCGGTGGTCTCGGCCGGAAGTTTGTACTCGTCGGAGAAGATGCCGACGTCGGCGCAGGCCTTCTCCTTCATGGAAACATAAACCTTGCTGGCGGGATCCTCCCCGACCAGCACGACCGCCAGCCCGGGGACTACCCCCTGATCCTTGAGACTCGCGGTCTCGGCCTTGATCTCACCGCGGATTTTGGCTGCGATGGCCTTGCCGTCGATAATCTTTGCCATTCCTTGCTCCCCTCTTTTCCCCGGCAAAACAGTTCAGCATGGCAGGAAGAGAAGGCCTGCCAGGCGGGACGCGAAAGGGAACCGTGGGCTCCGTGCGCTTCGCCTGTTAACCCTGCCGAAACTAATTTTTGCACTACGGATTCGTTTTAATGGAGAAATAATAAGTAACGCCGCGGACTTTGTAAAGAGCTTTAGAGACAGGCTAAAAAAAAAGACCCCCGTTGCCGGGGGCACTTTTTTCGGATCTGTTTTTGTTTGTCAGGCCGCCGACGGGCAGCCGGAGCATTTTCCGCCCGACGGGCAGGAGGGCGCTGCCGGTTTCGAGCCATAGCCGTCGCCGTACCACCCGCCTCCCTTCAGGGCGAACCCGGACTGGGAGATCAGCTTTTCGACCTCGCCACCGCACGAGGGGCACTCGGAAGCGGGCGGATCGGAAAACTTCTGACGCAACTCAAAGGTGTTGTTGCAGCTTTTGCACTGGTACTCGTAAAGTGGCATTGCTTTTACTACCTCCTGTTAGGCTATGACGCAGCTACCTGCAGAGCGTGGTAGCAGGTCTAATATAAGTAGCCCTCCCGGCTTTTGTCAAGGGGCAACATCCAGGCTTTTGGTCATGGCGAAGAGAAGGCGGGAGCGGTAGATGATGCCGACCACCTTCTTGCCGTCGACCACCGGCACGCGCTGGAAGCGGTGTTTCATGAAGAGATCGGCGATGTCGGCCACATTGGCGTCCTGGGTGACGGAGATGGGCTGGTGCTCCATGATGTCCGAGATGGGGACGTCCTTGATCCGGTCGCACAGCGAGGCGAAGAAACCGGCATCGGACGGGCCCGCCGCCGCACCCTCCATCAGCGCGGAAATGATGCTCAGCGGGGTGAGGATGCCGGCGAGGCTTCCCCTTTCGTTCAGCACGATCAGTCCCGGCGCCGCGTTCATGAAGCTCTCGTCGCCGAAGTTGGCCTTCATCGTCCGGACTGCCTCAGCCACTGAAGTTCTTACGGAAATGGCGGGGACGTCCGTTACCATAATGTCTCTAGCCTTCATGAAATCCTCACTCTCCTTTAAATAAGGAAAGGAGCGAACCCGGGTTCACCCCTTCCACTTTTACCACCTTGTGCCTCGACTTGGCGCCGGACTTGATGCTGACCCTGGATTTCGCCACTCCCAGGCTCTTGGCGATCAGCTCCACGCACTGCTTGTTGGCCGCGTCATCAACCGGAGGCGAGGTCAGTCGCAGCCTCAGTTCTCCGTCCTTGGGACCGCAGATCTCGCAGCGCGAGGCCCGGGGCTGTACATGAACGGTGAAGACGATACCCTCAGGGGTCTCCGTTACCCGCAGCAAAGCCTCACTCATCGCCCACGGCCAAAAGTCTGGTGTAGGTATCGAGGAGGCTCCTGAAGCCGGACTCGAACTGGACCTTGCTTCTCCTGAGCTCCTGGATCTGATTGTTGAGCTCGATCAGCTTCTTCTCGGCCTCCGCCACCACCCGCTCCGCCTTGAGCTCGGCCTCCGAGACCAGGAGCCTGGCCTCCTTCTGGGCGTTGGTCTTCATATCCTCGACGATGCGCTGGGCCGCCAGCATGGTCTCGCGGAGCTGGGCGTCGCGGCTCTCCATCTCCGCCATGACCGTGGCGTTGCGGGCCAGGCGCTCCTTGAGGTCGGTGTTTTCCCGGAGCAGCTCCTCCATCTCCGAGGCGATCGACTGCAGGAATTCATCGACATCCTCGGCATCGAGCCCCCCGAACATCTTCCCCTTGAACTGCTGCTGCTGGATATCCATCGGGGTGATTTTCATAACACCTGGCCTTTCAATTGGGAGCTGAACATGATGAGGTAGGTGTAGGCCGTATCAAAGACGATGATCTGCACGAGATAGATGAGGGCGAAGACCACCAGGGGCGAGATATCTATGGCTCCCGTGTCGGGCATATAGCGGCGGACCCGTCGCAAAACAGGCTCGGTGACACGGTAGATGAAGTTGACGATGGGGTTGTAGGGGTCGGCATTGACCCAGGAGATGACGACGCTGGCCAGGAGGATGTATTTGTAAATGGTCAGCAGCCCGCTTGCCAGCTCGACAATCTTTGCCAGGGCGAAGAGTATATTGGCCAGCAGAATCATTGATCCCCCTCTGTGACTGGTTATGCGACTGCCAAGCTATAACGAAAATAGCATGTTTTGTCAAGGGTGGGGCAGGTAATGCCGATACCAGGGAAGTCACCATAGAGACAGGAATAATGAGGCAAGGAGGATGTCGAAGAGGTTACTTATGACAACACTCTCACCGGCAAAGAGTGGAGGGGGGAATTTTCCATTGACTTGGAACGGCGGATGATTTAAAAATCTCTTACTTCTCGTATGGAAGCACCTCGGTCGCTGGTGGGCCGCCCGGTCTTCAAAACCGGTGAGGGGGGTGAGAAACTTCCCTGGTGGGTTCGATTCCCATGTGCTTCCGCCATTCAAAAACGCCTCTTCCCCACCGGGCTCTCACCATTGAGGGCTTTTTTTGTATGCTTCAGCCCGGCCCTTCGCTGCAGGAGCCTGGAGACGGAGAAACGATTGACCATGACGAGCGATCGCGACACCATTCTGATAGTCGAGGACGACCACAATACCGCCGCCCTGGTTGCCACCTATCTTGAGCGTGAGGGCTTTTCGACGGTGCTTGTCCACGAAGGAGACAAGGCCCTCGCGGCGGCCTCGTCCTGTCATCCCGCCTTCGTCATTCTCGACGTCATGCTCCCCAGGATGGACGGCTGGGAGATCTGCCGGGAGCTCCGCAAGAGTTCGGAGGTGCCGATCCTGATGCTGACCGCCCGGGAGGAGGAGGTGGACCGGGTGGCCGGACTGGCCATGGGCGCCGACGACTACGTGGTGAAGCCGTTCAGCCCGCGTGAACTGGTGGAGCGGGTCAAGGCGATACTGCGCCGCAGCAAGCCCGCCCCCCCCCGCCCCGCTGCCGTCCTCTCCTTCGACGGCCTCGAGCTCGACCCGGAGAAGCACCGGCTGACCAGGGGGGGGCGTCCGGTCATGCTCACCTCGTCGGAATACAAGATCCTGCACGCGCTGATGAGCGCGCCTGGAAAGTCCTTTTCGCGGGACGAGCTCCTCAACCATTGCTACCGCCACGGCGAGGCGGTGATCGACCGGGTGATCGACGTGCACATAGGGAAGCTCAGGCAAAAGATCGAGGATGACCCGGCCAGGCCCCGCTTCATCCTGACCGTGCGAGGCCACGGTTACCGGTTCAGCGACGAAGATCTCTCGCAATGAATATCTTCTTGAAAGATAAGGGCATGAGGCAGCGTCTCCTCTGGAAGCTGCTGGTCGGCCACATAGTCCCGGTCTTCGCCGTGATAGCCCTCTTCGTGTGGCGGGGGATCGACCGCAAGGCCGCCGAGTACTACCGTCTGCTGGTGGAGCGCTACCACGTCGCACCCGCGGAAGCCCACGCCATCTTCCTCTCGCAGATCCACCACCAGATGGTCTGGGGGGGCGTGTCGGCCCTGGCCCTGACCCTCCTCCTCACCTACCTCTTGACCCGCTGGGTCCTCCGCCCACTGCTGGAGATAACTGCCGTGACCAGGCAGGTCGCCGACGGGAACTACTCCGAGCGCGTCAAGGCCGAATCGAGCTACGAGGTGAGGCAGCTGGTCGAGGCCTTCAACGACATGGCGGAGAAGCTGGAGAAGGTCGAGAAACTGCGCAAGAACATGGTGTCGGACATCGCGCACGAACTGCGCACCCCGCTCACCAACCTGCGCGGCTACCTCGAGGGCTTGAGCGATTCGGTGATCCCCCCGAGCAGCGAGACCTTCAGGATGCTGGAGCAGGAGGTGCTGCGCCTGGTCAACCTGGTGGAGGACCTCCAGCAACTGGCCCGGGCCGATGCCGCCAAATCGTACCTGGACCGCCAGGAGATCTCCCTGCACGAGTTGCTCAGGCAGATCATGGAGCTTTACCGCCCCAATTTCCAGGAGAAGGAAATCGAGGTCCTCTGGCGCCTGGAGGAGGGAACCGAGGTGCTGACGGCAGACCGCGACAAGCTGCTGCAAGCCATCCGCAACCTCGCCGACAACGCCTGGAAGTACACCCCGCGCGGAGGCGTAGTCACCGTTTCCACCACCAAGGGCGCCGAAGTGATCACCGCCACCTTCACCAACACCGGTGCCGTCATCGCGGAAAAGGACATCCCCTTCCTCTTCGAGAGGTTCTTCCGGGCCGACCGCTCGCGCTCCCGCGACGCAGGCGGAGCCGGGATCGGCCTGGCCATAGTCAAGGAGCTGATCGAGGCGCACGGTGGCAGCGTCGGCGCGTCGAGCAACGACAACGGCACCAGCGTCTGGTTCACTCTCCCCGCCTGAGCCCCCCAATCTTCATCAAATCTTTACATTCCCCTTAACAATCCTTTATCTTTAATTGGTAATGTGTCCCGCGTGTTTTAATGATATGCTGGGAGAGTTCCGGTCACCGGTCACCGGTCGAAGAAACGAACCAACGGGAGAGACTGATGAGCAAGATCCTTTTTGTTACCGCTCCATACCACTGCTGGGGTGTACAGGTGGTGGGGACCTGGCCCCCTCTGCATCTGGCCTACCTGGCCGGTGCGGCACTGGAGACGGGGCACGAGGCCAGGATATTCGATGCCATGAACAAGGGACTCTCCTTCGACCATATCAGGGCCGAGATCGAAAGCTATCGACCCGACTACGTGATGACCCTCGACTATCTTCCCGTTACCGGTGCCATCAGCACCGCCACGGTGCCGGATGGGCTCAAGATCCTCAACATCGCCAAGGAGGTGGACCCCGCGATCACCACGCTGCTGGGGGGGCCGCATCCGACCTTCATGTACGAAGAGATCCTGGATGACCCGTCCAACCTGGTCGACTTCATCATCTGCGGCGAGGGGGAGCACACCCTGAAGGAGCTCCTCGCCGGCATCGTGCAAGGGAGCGCCAGGAGCCAGAAAGGGATAGCCTACCGTGAAGACGGCAAGGTGGTGGCGACGGCAAGGCAGCCGCACATCGACAACCTGGACGCGCTCAAGCCGGCCTGGCACCTGCTGGAGTGGAACGACTACCAGTACCTGGTCGAGCCTTACGGCAGGATGGCCTCCATCCTGACCTCCCGCGGCTGCGACATGGACTGCGCCTTCTGCAGCCAGAGGATGTTCTGGCGCGAGGACTGGCGCTGCCGCAAGCCCGAGAACGTCATCGAGGAGATGATCCACCTGCGCGACACCTACGACATCCGCTTCATCACCCTGATCGACGCCTACCCGACCAAGATCAGGGAGCGCTGGGAATTACTCCTGGACCTGCTGATCGAACACAAGCTGGGGATGCACCTGCTGATCGAGACCAGGGTGGAGGACATCATCAGGGACCGCGACATCCTCCACAAGTACCGAGAGGCCGGCATCATCCACGTCTACCTCGGGGCGGAGAGCGCCGACAAGGACGTCCTCAACAGCCTCAACAAGGGAACCAGCTTCCAGCAGAACAAGGAGGCCCTCGACCTGCTGCGCGAGGCCGGCATCGTCAGCGAAGCCTCCTTCATGATCGGCTTCCCGCACGAAACCTGGGATTCCATCCAGGACACCATCGACTCAGCCATCTACCTGAATCCCGACATCGCCGTCTTCCCGGTGGTGACGCCTATGCCCTTCACCCCGATCCACAAGGAGATGAGGGACCGCATCAGGGTCTTCGACTATTCGCAGTACAACTTGGTGACCCCGATCATCGAGCCCTACGAGATGACCATGGACGAGATCACACAGGCGCTGGGGAGATGCTACATGCAGTTCTACAGCAACAAGATGCTGGAGATCGTCAACATGGAGGACGGATTCAAGCGGAAGTACATGATGAGCGCCTTCGTGCAGATGATGAAGGACCACGGATCCAACTTCAACTTTGAAGGCGCCGACATGGACAAGATGAAGCGGCACATGCTTTCCGTGAGGGCCGAAGCGGCCTAGGAAAGGGCGTCAGCATAAAAACATTAAAGCCCCCAGCGATGGGGGCTTTTTTATTGCTGCGCGAATTCTCCCTTGGAAGGCGGCATTGGAGTTACAATACCCTTGGCAGTTGCCGCAGAGGCAAGGCGGGAACTGCTCCGGCCTCGGAGGAGAAGGGGGTTGTCATGTCGGAAAACATTACCGCGAACAGCCTGGATGGGGTGAAGGTTTATACCTTGGGGCATTCCACCCTCGGCACCGAGCAGTTTCTGGAGCTGCTGAAACACTACGGGATCGGGGCGGTGGTGGACGTGAGGACCATCCCGCGCTCGCTGCACAACCCGCAGTTCAACAAGGAGAGCCTGAGCCCGTTCCTCCGGGTCCGCCGGATCAAGTACCTGCACGTCCCGGAACTGGGGGGATTGCGCCGTCACGTGAAGGGGGAGAGCCGCAACGACGGCTGGCACAACGCCTCCTTCCGCGGCTTCGCCGATTACATGCAGACACCCGACTTCAAAGTGGCGATCGAGACCCTGATCCGCATAGCCGGGAGCAGGACGACCGCCATAATCTGCGCCGAAGCGGTTCCCTGGCGCTGCCACCGTTCGCTGATCGCCGACGCCCTTCTCGTACGGGGGATCGAAGTCGTCGATATCTTTTCCATATCTACCGCAAAGCCTCACACGCTTTCCCCGATGGCCGAGGTTCACGGCACCGAAATCACCTATCCGGCACCTGCTGCAAAGGACGATGCCGCGGCCTGAGCCGGCGGGATCAATCGAGATGCAGCAGCGGATAGCGCTGGAGGTCCTCGCGGGTCCACAGGGAGAGACCCGCGCGGGGGCCTATGGTTTCTATGGCCAGGATGGCATCGGGATCATCGAAGGTGATCCGCCCCTTCTCGCCGGCCAGCTCCAGCGCATCCAGCAGGTAGATATCCAGGAACTTCTCTTCCTCCATCCCCGACAGCTTTCCCTTGAACCCGCGGCGGTGCATCCGCACATGGAAGCTCTTCGCGCCTAGGCTCGGTATCCAGGTCGTCACCGCCTGCCTGGCCTTGTCCTCGAATTCGGGCGGAGACTGGAAGGTGAAGGTCAGATAAACCGGCATCACCCTCGCCAGGGGAGAGACGTGCTGCGGATCCTGCTCGCCCTCCTCCCGCAGCTTTTCCATGAACTGGCGAGGATCAGGCACCCGCATGGCGAGTATATTGTAAAAATCGGTCTTGCTGACGGTACCAAAGCGTTCAAGGAGCTTCCTCGCACTGTTATAGGCATCATCATGGACGCTTACAACCACGTTCCAGTCTTGCATAGGCTCCTCCTCTTCTCTTTGTCACTGCCGGAAAACGGCTCCTATCCCATGAGTGCGTCGACTTTCGCCGCGCAGATGAAGTCGTTTTCGGAGAGTCCTCCTATGGCATGAGTCACATAACTCACACGGCAGGACCGATAGGAGACTTCCAGGTCGGGGTGGTGTCCCTGACTGTGCGCCATCCAAGCCACGGCGTTAACGAAGGCAATGGTCTGATAGTAATTCTTGAACTCGTAGCTCTTCCGGATTACCGTCCCTGACAGCTCCCACCCCGGGAGTCCAGCCAGGTAGCGCTCGACCTCCTCCGATCCCATTGGCGGGGTCCCGCCTTCACACGGCCTGCAATGCCTCGAGGCAAGATCACAGCTCTTCTCTTCCATCTCTTCCTCCGTTGTGGGACCCTCCACCCATTCCTGCACTATCGCAGCAATTAGGAACTACTAGCATAGTTCCTCGAAGTTGCAATTTCGAGCGACGGCAACACCCTCTCACCGGCCAAAGAAATCCACACCCCGATCTGCCTAAAAAATATGCAAAAAGGTAAAATCATACGCCGTCACGGCAGATACGGGGAAAGAGGCCAAAGTTATCCACAGCGTTTTCCACCGAAATGTGGATTGCGAAGCCGCATGGATTCACAAAGTACGTCAGTGCACCAATTTTTTTGCACTTTTCCGCTACTTTAGGGCCACCCGACAATCTATTGACGGTTTAGGGCCTTTTCCTCCATCATGTGTAGAGGTACCGCTGCGGGTTGTCTAAAAACCACTAGCTCCGGCATTCAATATGGAGGCCTTGAGACGGAAAGAATAGCTGTTAGGCTTGAGGTCTAAGAAGTGCGGGAAAGGGAGGTGGCGATGTACAGAAAAATTTCTCTGCTGCTTGCGCTGAGTCAATTGATCCTTCTTCAGACGCAGCCTTTACTGGCTGACGAATACTCCGACTGCAAAGGACGCTGCACCGATGACTATGCTGCCTGCATGAGTGAGCCCGAGGCTTCGGAACCCGCAGAACGGACCGAGAAGGAAGCGAGTTGCACGCAGGGAGTGAAGAACTGCACCTCCAACTGCGAATCCGTGCGTCCGACATATGAGGATGCTGTCCCCCAGTCTCCCCCGCCCGATGCGACATCCCCGCCCGACGCGGCACCTCAGCCCGATGCGGCACCCCCGCCCGATGGAGCACCCCCGCCTGATGGAGCACCCCCGCCCGATGCGACACCTCCGGATTATACGCCACCCGATGCGCCACTCCGGCCTGATGCTCCCCCACCCGAAGCGAAGGCAGGTCCAGTCCGATAAGAAGTTCGTCCAGCGAATGAGCCGGTGGGAAGAAATGCCGATGGGGGATGGCTGGGCAGAAGTCGGAAAAGTTGCACCGGGACGTCGTTGGCCCGGGCCTGAGGCAAAGTCCGGTTTCTCTACGGCAGCAAGAAGGGTGATCCCAGTATGAAAGATCACCCCGCCGAACGAATCCAACCTTCCACCAGATCCGCCGCTACTTTGGATGAGCCTTTTCGTATTTCGCCAGCAGGTCCTCCAGGATGTTTTCGCCCGCCTCGGCCGAGCGTGCCACCAGTTCGTGACGGACGTAATCCAGGGCATGAGCACATTTCTCCTCCGGCCACTGCTCCCTGATGACCTGGATATTCCCGCGTCCCCATGCGATATGGGGTCGAGTGACCTCTTCCAGCCCCACCTTCAAAAGATCGATGCAGCGTCGATACTGGGACTGGCTCGGTTGTCCCCCTTTTAGAGCGGCTTCTAAAATAGTCTCGGCGGCCCTCATGGCAATCTCGCAGTTAAGCATCACGCCCTCCTTTGACAGTAGTGCATATACCTTAGCATATCTTCACGACAGCACAATTGCAGGAGCGACTCAACCCATTGTTGAACTGACACAGCACTAACTCCTGCCAGTGCCCCAGAGAGCCTCATCCAGAAACTGACGGCGCAGACGCTCATCCGGGTTCTGCTCATAGAATTCGTCTTCGGCAAAGGAAAAGCGGTAGTCTGCGACATACTCCAGCAGCACCCGGTAGGCGGTGTTCACCCTGCGTATTTCAGATGGGTCAGAAGCCAAGCCGGCATCGGGATGGTACCGCTTCACCAGGCTCCGGTGGCGGCTCTTGATCTCTCTCAAGGTAGCGCGGTCACCGAGATCAAAGACCTTCAAAGCGGCTTTGAGTTCGTCGTAGGTCATGGAGGACCTTTCAGGGCCCGAGTGGCACTGCTCTCAACTCGTTCCGCAGTCGATGTGATCTTTCGACAACAGACTCGCGGCCTCGCGGTCCACGAGCCAAAGGAGCTTACCTTCGACGGGGCGGATCAACTGGGCCGGGAACTGCTGAGTATCCCGGTCACCTTCCAGGACGCGGTGGAGGATGTCTGCCTTCGCACTCCCCGAGACAAGGAAAGCCACGACAGCTGCCCTATTCAACAGTGTCGGTGTCACGGTCACCCTATACATCTCCTGCTCCGGCAGGAAAACCTCGGCTGCCCAGCGCCCGCTCTCCCGGATGGCTGCGCTCCCGGGGAAAAGCGAAGCGGTGTG
>NZ_JBXKJL010000240.1:0-1721 GCF_056994735.1 Geomonas sp. | reverse complement strand
CGGTAAAGATGGCAAAGCACACCGCGCAATGTTCGATGAATTTTCCATAGTCTGTCAATGCAGCGATTTGCCTTTTTAGCTCTGAGTCGGTCACGGCTCCGAAAAGCCAGGGCTGGATATTGATTGCGGTTGGCGCCAGTCGTGCACAATCTAGGAGTCTGTCGGCGTACCGAGATGATTTTTTTCGGTCCGTTGGTTGTTCTTTGAAAACTCGAATCGTTTAGGGCCGATGTGCTCGACGAACAATCACTACGGCCACGGATCAGGCTGTAAGCGGTGATACTCACGGTGGGCATGAGGCTGCGGCACTACGTTCTAGGCCGCTGCCGGTGCCCACCCACTCCGGAAGAGCTTCAGGAGGTTGTGGCCAAGGCAGATGATGTCCCACTCGCAGTCAACCTTGGCGATGCCTCGAAGCAGGAACTGCCGAAACCCTCGGACCTCCTTGATCTGCCCGAAGACCGGCTCGCTGATCTCCTTGCGCTTGGCATAGGTCATCCGGCCCTTGATCGTCCGGAGCTTGCGGGCCATGCGCTCCTTGATCGTGGCATCCTTGGGGATCCGCCCCCGGGGAGCCGGTAGCAGTCGATCCGTGTGTTTCAACCGGCCGGTGGCTACATAGGCGTCAATCCCTTCTTCGGCAAGATAGGTGAGGTTCTCCTCGCTAAAGTAGCCGTTATCGGCCGTGACCTTGTTCGGTTTGGCGCCATCGAGGTTGGTCTCGAGCTTCTCGATGAGGGGTTTCAGCTCACGCTTGTCGTTGGCTTGCTGGCTGACCCGGCTCGCAACGATCACCTGGGAGCTTCCGTCAACAGCCGCTTGACCGTTGTAGCACTGGGCGAAGGACTTGGTAGCGCTATCCTTCATGATGCGAGAGTCAGGATCGGTAAAGTTGCGCTGAGCTTTCCCATCGGGCTTATCCGAAGGAGCCTTCGACGGCCGACCCCGCCGATCTGATCCCTCCTCGCCCTTCTTCTCCTGCTCAAGCCGTTTGCGCTCCGCCTCTTGCCGAGCCTCTCGCTCAAGAGCCTCTTTGGCTTCCTTGATCTTGGCAAGGCGCGACTGCTTGAACTTGAGCTCATCGGGGAGCTCGTCACCGCCTCTCCCCTTGCCGTAGCGCTCGTCCTCATCCTTATCGGTTGCCTCGGCTTCGGCAAGTAACTGCGTGACCTCAGCCTCGAGTTCCGCCACGCTCTTCTCCATGCGAGCGTAGCTCATCGCCTTGTGCTTCGAGGCATGGGCCCGAACTTTGGTGCCGTCCAGGGAAACATGGCCGAGCTTGACCAACCCGGCCTTCTGGCACAGCCGCAACACCTGCACAAAGAGAGCAGCCAGAGCCTGTAGATGACGGCGGCGAAACTCGGCAATCGTTGCATGGTCCGGATGTTGATCTGCACTCAACACCCGAAACGGAATCAACTCGTGGGTTGCTTTCTCGATCTTACGCGAACTCGGCATCCCAACGCAGTAAGCGTAGATCAGAAGTGCCACCATCATCTCGGGGTGGTAGGGCGGATAGCCCCCTTTGGAGCCATCGTAACTCGAGTAGATGGCACTCAGGTCCAGCTGTCCGACTACATCCCGGATGAAGTAGGCCAGGTGGCCTTCGGGCAACCACTTGGCCATGTCAGGGGGCAACAGCAGCAACTGACCAGGACTAAAACGGCGGAATGTCGCTTGTGTTTTCATGGACCGGAGTCTACCACATTTACTCAATAATC
>NZ_JBXKJL010000239.1:0-2859 GCF_056994735.1 Geomonas sp. | reverse complement strand
CGACACTCTGGGCAGCAGATCAAGCCCGGGCCCCACGCCGCCACGTCGCCTCGGAGGCCCCAGGAGCCGCGCCCCGGGCCCGCGACGGCTCCCCGACCGTCCGCGCCTGTGCGGCCCCTGCGGGACGAGCTGAAGGCCCTCCCCGGGGTCGACGAGCCGAAGGTCCGGTCGGTTGCCTGGAGGCTGGCGCATCACCTGGCGGACCTCGCCTCGGTCGGGTTCTTCATCATGGCCCTCGGCCTGGTCGCGCGGCGCCTGACCCCCGTGGAGCGGCTGCTGGCCGCGTTCGTGGTCGCCGACCGCGCGCGGGGCCAGGCCCGGAAGCTGTCACGGGCCCGAGGCGTGGCTCCCGGGGCATCCTGGGCGACGCGGCGGCGTCTCCCGGGAGGGGGAGGCGCGTTTCGTGACGTCCTTCTCGCGTAACGTCACGTCCTTCTTCCTCAGCTTCTCCGGAATGGCTCACGGGTGCGCCGGGCAGTGAGTTCAGGGTCTTGACGTTTCGCGCTCGGTGCAAGGCCGATATCATAAGCTTCCATCTGACATCACCTTGAGTTTCCCCTGGAGTCCTTCCGTTATGGACGGCGACGCTTTTTCCACCGCGGTATTGGAGAAGCTCCCCCTGGCCGACGCCGTGTGGCGGTTGCTCCACTTCACGATGGACGACGTCTGGCTCGAAGATCTCTGGCGGCGAAATCGCGGGCCGTGCTACGAGCGCGACTTGAAGTTCAGCACTCTGGCCCATCTGATTTCCGATGCCTTGCTCCAACACGGCGGCAGTGGCAACCAAGCCTTCGAGCGAGCGCAGGAACGGGAGATCTTGCCGGTCTCGATCACCTCGGCCTACGACAAGCTGGGGAATCTGCCCCTGGCCGTCAGCGAGACCCTGCTCGAGGAAGGCACCCAGCGGATAAACGCGGTCCTGCCTGAGAGCCCGGCCGTGGACCCGCTGCCGGACTGCTGGGCGGATCACGAACTCTTCGGCGCTGACGGCAAGGCGATCAAGCATGTCAAACGGCTGCTCAAGCCGTTGCGCGGCTTGCAGGCGGGCATCCTGGGCGCGCGGGCGTCGGTGGGCTTGAACCTGCGGACGGGCCTGGCGGTGGCCCTGGTCGGCCATCTCGACGGCGAAGCCGGTGAAGCGGCTCTCACCGAGGCCCTGTTGCCGAAGTTGGCGGCGGCCGCCGGCCCGGAACGGCCGTGGGTGGTGGTGCTCGATCGACTCTACTGCAACCTAAGCTTCCCGCAGCATGTGTTGAAGGCCGGGGGCCATTTCCTGATTCGCTACTGCAGCAATACGACGTTCGTCCCCGATCCGGCCAAGCCGGCGCAGGAGAGCCGCGACGCCAAGGGGCAACGGATCGTCCAAGAGTGGGGCTGGCTGGGCAAGGTCGAGAAGGCTGACCGACAGTACGTGCGCCGGATCACGAAGGATCTGCCCGACGGTAAAGAGATCGGCGTGGTCACGGACCTGTGGGACGAGGTGAAGTATCCTGCGGAAGCCATGCTCTCGACGTATCAGAGCCGCTGGGGAATCGAGACGGTTTTCCACCAGATCACCGACGTGTTCTCGTTGCGGCACCTGATCGGTACGATGCCGAAGGCAGTGCTGTTTCAGTTGTCGTTCTGCCTGCTGTTGTACAACACGCTGCAAGGGGTTCGTGCCCACCTGGCATCGCATCAGAAATGTGCGGCGAAGAAGATCTCCAACGAGAAGCTGTTCTACGACGTGAACCGTCAGATGGTGGCGGTCGACGAGTTGGTCGACGTAGAGGAGTTGCTCGCGTTGCTGGGCGAAGTGCCAACGGCGGCGAAGTTGCGCGACTGCTTGCGAGAGGGTTTGCGAGGCGCATGGAGCGATCGCTGGTGGAAGAAGTCCAGTTCCGGCCGTGGCGGGCACAAGAAGGTGAAGACGCGCGTGCTCGGCAACCATACATCGACCTACCGTGTTCTGCAGCAAGCACAGGAGCAGGGGAATGGGCCTCCCATAGCCGCTTGAAGACCCTGAACTCACTGTATCTCAAGGGAGCCTGCCACGCCTCGTTCTCGACCATCCGCAAGTTCCTCCGCGATGTCGTCCAGGTGACGATCTCGCGGGGCCAACTGGCCAAGATCCTCGGCAAGGTCAGCGCGGCCTTGGAGCAACCGTATACGGATCTGCTGGCGGACCTCCCGGCCCAGGCGTGACTCAACATCGATGAGACCGACCATAGGCAGAACGGCGCGCGGCTGTGGACCTGGTGCTTCCGCGCCGGCCTGTATACCCTGTTCAAGATCGACCCGACGCGCAGTGCGGACGTACTGATCGAGGTCCTGGGCAAGGAGTTCAATGGAGTCCTGGGCTGTGACTACTTCTCGGCCTATCGTCGTTACCAGCGCGAGTTCGGCGTGTTGCTCCAGTTCTGTCTGGCGCATCTGATCCGGGATGTGAAGTTCCTGACGACGTTGCCCGATCCGCGGGAACGGGTCTATGGGTAGGCTGTCCAGTCTGTGCTGTCTTTCTATGCTAAAATTCATGCCAGAATCGGTCCCGTCAAGGAGGGTGTTCCAGGTGGAGATGCAGTGATGAGTGACGAAGGGGATGCTGCCCGAAAGGCGAGGAAACTCCGAGCCAGTCGTGATCGGTGGAAACAACGATCGGCTGAGAAACAACAGCAGATTCGACAGTTGCGGGTCACGAACCGTGACCTGTCTCTGAGCCGAGATCAGTGGAAAGCCCGCGTCAAAGACTTGGAGGAACAACTGCGAACCTTGCAAGCGGCTCCTGAGAGCCCCACCGCTGACGGTCCGCCTGTCTGCGTCTTTTTTGGGGCCAGATGCTCAATCGGTCAATGACACTCCTGATACCCCCCTCCTTACTGG
>NZ_JBXKJL010000238.1:0-2480 GCF_056994735.1 Geomonas sp. | reverse complement strand
CGGAGTTCTCTTGACGACGTGTGGCACACGAGCCATACGTCAGCGGAACTATTTCCCCAAAAAGGTCCTGATTACCAATCTTCCGCCAGCTTCCAAAGCTGTCATTCCCGAAGCGATTCTGATCGGGAATCCAGATCCTGAACGACGTGACATCTGGATCCCCGATAAGGGCATTCGGGGATGACAATCTCATAGCGGAAGATTGGCGCTAATTAGTAAACCTGTTGGAGGACTTGATGATACTGGTAGTCGGCAGCAAAGGGATGCTTGGCCAGGAGTTGATGGGTGTCTTTGGCGACTCCGCCCGCGGGGTGGACGTCGACGAGATCGACATCACCGACCTGGAATCGGTACAGCGAGTGCTGCTCACCCTGAAGCCGAGGGTCGTGATCAACTCCGCCGCCTACACCGACGTCGACGGCTGCGAGAGCAATAAAGAGCTTGCCATGCAGGTCAACGCCGAAGGCGTCGCGCACCTTGCCATGATCTCCAAGGAGATCGGGGCCAAGCTGGTCCAGGTCAGCACCGACTACGTCTTCGACGGCAGCAAAGGCTCGCCCTACGTGGAGGACGACCTCCAGGGGCCCCTCAGCGTCTACGGGGAATCGAAGCTCGCCGGCGAGATGAATACCTGGTTCAACGACAACCACGTGGTGGTCCGGACCCAGTGGCTCTACGGTCACGCGGGGAAGAACTTCGTCGAGACCATGCTGAAGCTGGCGGGCGAGCGGGACGAGCTGAGCGTGGTGGATGACCAGATCGGGTCCCCGACCTGGACCTACGACCTGGCGCTGGCCATCAAGGCTCTTGTCGAGAAGGACTGCCGCGGGACCTATCACGCCGCCAATGCCGGCTTCGTCTCCTGGAACGGCTTCGCCAAGGAGATCTTCCGACTGGCGGAAAAAGATGTCGCGGTCAAGGCCATGACTACCACGGAGCTCGGGCGTCCGGCGGCGCGGCCCCTTTACTCGACCCTCGACTGCAGCAAGCTCGCGCAGGACACCGGCTTCGCGCCGGAGCCTTGGCAGGAAGCCCTCAAACGGTACCTGGAGTTGCGCACGACAAAATAAAAGGATTCGGATCTGGAGGTTGATGATGGAGCGCGGAGAGCGTCCCTGGGGAACCTACACGGTTCTCGATGAGAATACCGGTTACAAGATCAAAAGGATCGAGGTGCTCCCCGGCCAGCGCCTGTCGCTGCAGAAGCACCACCACAGGAGCGAACACTGGATCGTTGTCTCCGGAACCGCCAAGGTCACCTGCGGCGACACCATCCGCGTCGTCAACGTCAACGAGTCCACCTTCATCCCCATCGGCTCCAACCACCGTCTGGAAAACCCCGGCGTCATTCCTCTGATCATCATCGAGGTGCAAAGCGGGGAGTACCTGGGCGAGGACGACATCGTCCGCTTCCAGGACGACTACGACCGGGTAGAGAGCGACGCGGGCCAGCCGGTCTAGATGAGGAACGGGCTGAATCTGCTGCGGGAATTCTCCGTCCCGCTGATGGCAGGCGTCCTCGCCGCCCTTGCCTGGGCCAACCTCGACTGGCAAAGCTACCACTCCTTTCTGCACGACCCGTTCTTTGCCGGCCTCTCCGTTCACTTCGTCACGAACGATCTGTTCATGACCCTCTTCTTCGGCATCGCCGCCGTGGAGATCACCCAGAGCTGTCTCCCCGGCGGCGATCTGCATCCGCTGAAGCGTGCGGTGAACCCGCTGCTGGCGACGGCCGGCGGCGTGCTGGGGCCGGTGGCCCTTTATCTCCTTTTGAACATAGCCTTCGGCTCTCCGGCCCTGACCAGGGGATGGGGGATCCCGACCGCGACCGACATCGCCTTCGCCTGGCTCGCCGCCCGTTTCATCTTCGGCAAGGGGCATCCCGCGATCTCCTTTCTGCTCCTTTTGGCCATCGCCGACGACGCGATCGGGCTCGCGATCATCGCCATCTTTTACAGCGATCCCAACACCCCCGTCCAGCCTCTCTGGCTGTTGCTGACAGCGGGGGCGATGGGAGTATCCTACGTCTTCCGCCGCCGGGGGGGCGGAAGTTACTGGCCCACGCTCCTCGTAGGGGGGAGCATGAGCTGGTTCGGGCTGTTCCAGGCCCACCTCCATCCGGCACTGGCGCTGGTCTTCGTGATCCCCTTTCTCCCGCACCGCTACACCGAAACCGCGCACCTCTTCGAGGATGAGCCCGGTGACCTGTCGCCTCTGGCCCGGTTCGAGCACGACTGGAAGGTCTTCGTCGATTTCGGACTGGTGATGTTCGGGCTGGTCAATGGCGGCGTCGCCTTCAGCTCCGTCGGTCCTGTTACCTGGCTGGTGCTGATCTCCCTGATAGTCGGGAAGGTGAGCGGCGTTTTTCTCTTCAGCTCCCTCGCCGTGAGACTCGGATTTCCTTTCCCGATCGGGATGGGGCGGCGGGAATTGCTGACGGCGGGAATGCTGGCGGGGATAGGATTCACGGTAGCGTTATT